>JAODNL010000244.1 GCA_025465405.1 Pseudonocardiales bacterium
TCCACATCGAACACAACACGATCACGAATTCCTACAACGCGGCGCTGCAGGTGACCCAAGACCACGGAGCGGTCTCCGGCCTGTTCTTCCAAGACAACTGGGCCGACGGCGGCGGATGCACCGTCAATATCAACAGCAAGCCGATGGGCAGCATGGGCACCGTGACCGTCACCGACAACAAGTTCGGACACGACACCCGCGTCGCGAACTGCCCGATCATCGCCACTATCGACATCCCACTCATCACCGCCCACAACGTGTTCGTGAACAGCACCAAATTCGCTGCCGTCCGTCCGCTGGGATCGCAAGTCAATTGCGGAAATGCCTTCCAGGCCGCCCAAACCTCCGATGTCATCGGTGGCTCGGACACGCGGTCCGCGATCGCTGGACAGTGCGTCAACGATGGGCAGCAGCGACTCATCATCGCCATCATCTGTTTCGTCGGGGGAATAGTTCTCGGAGCCGTAGTCGGATCCTGGGAAGGGCGACGGTAGAACGGTCGAGCGTGGCCCGCCAAATGGAGTTCCGCCCGGGACGGGGCTGCAGCTGTCGGCGGCCGGGTCTACTTTCGGCGCATGAATGTCCTGGACTGGCTGCTCGACTCGGACCCGGCGCTGCGCTGGCAGGTGCTGCGCGATCTGAGCGACGCGCCACCCGAGGTGGTGGCCACGGAGCGGGCGCGTGTCGCGACCGAGGGGTGGGGCGCCCGGTTGCTCGCACTGCGCGGCCATGACGGCCAGTGGGCGGGCGGCGCGTGCTTCCCGGCGGACTTCCGCGGCGACTTCTCCCAGGGGCAGCCCTGGACCGCAACCCTCCCCACCTTGACGCTGCTGCGTGATTTCGGCATCGACCCGAATGCCCAGCCGGTCCGCGAGACGGTCGCCTTGGTGGGCGAGAACTGCCGATGGGAGCACGCCGGGCAGCCGTTCTTTGCCGGCGAGGTCGAGCCGTGCATCAACGGACGGACCGTCGCGATCGGCGCCTACTTCGGAGCGGACGTCGACGGCATCGTCGCCCGGCTGCTCGACGAGCAACTCACGGACGGCGGCTGGAACTGCGAGACCGAGAACGGATCGGTGCGCGCATCGTTCGCGACGACGATCTGCGTGCTCGAGGGGTTGCTCGAGCACGAGCGGACGACTGGTGGTTCGGCGCGGGCCGTCGCGGCGCGCCGCCGAGGGCAGAAGTACCTGCTCGACCGCCGGCTGTTCCGGCGGCTGAGCACCGGCGACGTGGTCGACCCGGACTGGCTACGGTTCTCGTTCCCGAACTGGTGGCACTACGACGTGCTGCGGGCCCTGGACTACTTCCGCGCCGCCGGGGACGCGCCGGATCCGCGACTGGCCGAGGCGGTCGCGATGCTGCGCTCGAAGCAGCAGCCCGAGGGCACGTGGCTACTTGAGAACACCCATCCCGGCGCCGTGCACCTCTCGATGGAGAACGGCGGCGGGGACCCGAGTCGCTGGAACACGCTCCGCGCGCTTCGGGTGCTCAACTGGTACGACGGCAACGTCCGCTGAGCGTGACGTGCCCGCGCTACCCCCGTCCCTCACATGTCATCCGCCATCGCCGTCACCAACGGCACGTCCCGACGTGCCGGGTCCGCGCGTTTCCACGATGCATGCCTACTTCGGGTCATCGGCCAATGCAAGTGGGTGAGGATGTTGGGCGCTGTTGAAATCGGCATTGCGTAGGCCCACCGCGTCGTGATCCCAGAACACCGAAGAGTAGACGAATGTGCCCGTCATCCACGGCTCATGCGTCGGCAGCTGGATGGCCTGGAACGCGCGCTTGGGGATACGTAGTGAGGGTCGCCGATAGCCAAGATCTTCGGCGGGCCGGAACCCGAGGCGGCTGTAGTAAGCGGGGTCACCCTCGACGAACACGACAGGCACAGCGTGATCGATCAGGAGCTCGAGACCGTGACGAATGAGCGCAGTACCAACGCCGTTGTGCTGCCAGCTCGGCAGCACCGAGACAGGGCTGAGGACTTGAACGGCCACGAGGCGGCGAGGTGCATCAAGCAGGCCGGGCGAGAACATCACATGCCCGATAACGGCATCCTCGTGTTCCGCGACCAAGGAAAGGCCAACCCGGTCCGCGATGGACGCTCGAATGTCCGCGGCTAGCGGGGCCACTACCCGAGCATGATCACCGAACGCAGCGAGGATCACCTCGTCGACGAGCCGATGATCCGTTGCCCGCTCGATTCGCAATTCCACATCAGGTTGGTAGCACCCAGGTCAACTCAATCACTGCTCGGATCGCGGAAACCGGTCGCGGCAACTGTTCGCTGCATTTTCCGGATCAGGAACACCGGCTACCGAACGGCGACGTACACCATGCCGTTCAAGTCCGGCAGGCCGCGCATCTACGGTGAGGGAATGCCTGCGCTGCCTCCTGGTCGATCGTCCCTGTTGCTCGAACTCGACCTCACGGAGCCGCCTGCGGCACCGGAGCCGGGTGACCGGCTCGCCCGGCTGCGTGCCCGCGGCCACCATCAGCTGCGTCCGACTCTGCGTGCTCTGCACGAAGCCGCTTCCGACCGCCGGGTCGTCGGGCTGATCGCGAAGGTCGGCGGGGCGCTGCCGTGGCCGGTGATGCAGGAGCTTCGTCTGGGTGTGCGGGAATTCGCGGCGACCGGCAAACCGACGCTGGCGTGGGCGGAGAGTTTCGGGGAGGGTTCCGGCGACACGGCCGCGTATGTACTTGCCACCGGCTTCGACGAGATCTGGCTGCAGCCTGGTGGAGCTCTCGGCCTGCTCGGGGTCGGAGTGGAGACGACCTTCGTTCGCGGCGTGCTCGACCGGTTGGGTATCGAACCGCAGCTGGAACAGCGGTATGAGTTCAAGAACGCCGCCGATCGCATAATGCGCGCTGAGTTCACCGAGGCACACCGCACCGCACTCGATCGAGTTGCCGAGTCGATCTTCACCGAGGCGGTTGCGGCGATCGTCGACGGGCGGGGCATCGCAGACCAGCGGGTGCGCGAGCTCGCCGATACCGGGCCACGCACCGCGCCGGAGGCGCACGAGGCCGGGCTGGTCGACAGGCTCGGCTACCGCGACGAGGCCTACGCTGCGATGCGCTCGCGGGTTGGCGCCGATGCCGAGTTGCTGTTCGCCGACCGGTGGCGTCCGCCCCGCCATCCGCACCTGCCGGCACGCCGCAAGGCTCACGTCGCCCTTGTCGAGGCGCGTGGCGCGATCGTGTCCGGGCGCACGCGCCGAGGCCCGATGGGCCGCCTGGTCGGCAGCGATTCGATCGGGGCGGCATTGCGTGCTGCGACGACAGACGATCGGGTCCGCGCGGTCGTCCTGCATGTCGACTCGCCCGGAGGGTCGGCCGTGGCCTCCGAGTCGATCTGGCGTGAGGTGTGCCGCGTGCGCGAGGCGGGCAAGCCGGTAGTCGTGTCGATGGGGCAGGTCGCGGCCTCCGGCGGCTACTACATCGCCTGCCCGGCCGACGTGATCGTCGCTCTGCCCGCCACGATGACTGGATCCATCGGTGTATTCGGCGGCAAGATCGTCGTACGCGAGCTGCTCGATCGCGTAGGCCTGACTACGGGCGCGGTGTCCCACGGAGCCCGGTCCCTGATGTTCTCCACCAGACGCGGCTTCAGCGACGATGAGCGGGAGCGGCTGGCTGCGGGCATCGACGCAATCTACGACGACTTCGTCGCCAAAGTGGCACAGGGCCGCGGGCGCCCGATCTCCGAGATCGAGAGCGTCGCGCGTGGACGGGTGTGGACCGGCAGCGACGCGCTCGGCATCGGCCTGGTTGACGAACTCGGCGGTCTGCGCGACGCCGTGCGTATCGCCCGCTCACGTGCGGGCCTGCCTGACAACGCCCCCATACGCCCCGCCCTACACGTCCGGCCAGTGTCACGGTTGGGACGCGTGAAGAATTCCGAAGACCCCCGCGCGGTGGCGAACACGATGCTGCCGGGCTTATCGGACATCGCCGCCACGCTGGGGCTACCTGCTACGGCTGCGCTATCCATGCCGCCGATCACGGTGCGCTGAGACACTCCGGAACAGCAAGCCCCCGACCGCACCAACCGGCGTCGCTGCCGGAACCTTGTGGCAACTCCTCGGCACGAGCGCTCGACCCAGCCCACGCGATCGGCGGCATAAGACGTTCTGACGATCTAGCGTCGGGCCTGAACGCGCCGGGTGGGCCGCAGGGCGATCCTTGGTGTCTACCGAGCGGCTGATGCCAGACTGAATCGAAGGAGCAACAACCGATGAGCATTGCCTATATGGCTGGCGAGCACCAGCAGATCGAGTGGGTGGGCGGCAGCGTCATGGAGTTGCTGCTCGACGCCGACGCGACCGAGGGCAATCTGTTCATGGCGCGGACCAGGCTCGCTGCCGGTGATGCCTCGCCGGTTCACGTGCACGCCAAGGAGGACGAGATGTTCCTGCTTCTTGACGGCAGCGCAGTGTTCTGGTTCGGCGAGGAGCGCTACGAGGTCGAACGTGGCGGCGTCGTGTACCTGCCGCGAGACGTCCCGCACGCCTACCGAATCACCGCCGACGCCGACCTCCTGACGATCTGCACTCCGGCCGGAGCGGAGAAGTTCTTCCGAGCTGCCGGTCACGACCTGGCCACACCGAAACCGAGCAACTGGGCGCTCAACCCGGCGACGACGGCAGCAGCCGCGGCGTCCACCGGAGTGCAGATAGTAGGGCCGCCCAGGACAGCGTGAGCTGTCCCAACCTTCCGGCAGTCTGCACCAGAACGAAGCGCAATCGCCCGGCGACTGACCCGCACCGTCGGGGTCGAATTGCGGATACGCGCAGCGTGTCAACGCCGCCCACGCAGCGGTCGGGTCGCCTACGCGCGTCGGCGTCTTCGTCACATGGTTCTGGGCAGCCGGATGGTTCGCGTCGCAGACACGGTATTTGCAGCGTCGAATCAACGTCCTCCACGACGTGCTCGCGGCCATGTCGGCCAGATAGGCCGGTTCGCAGCCAAGCATTTTTGTGGTCCGCGCGTCGGCACGCACGGCCAACGCGGCATGTCCGGTCATTGGCGGGTACGTAGGCTCGGCTAATGATCCATGGAGTACACGTCGTTCTCTACAGCGTAGACGCCGAGGCAGATCGGGCGTTCTTTCGCGATGTCCTGCAGTATCCGTGCGTCGACGCGGGTCACAACTGGTTGATCTTCGCGCTCCCGCCAGCAGAAC
>JAODNL010000248.1 GCA_025465405.1 Pseudonocardiales bacterium
ATTCCACGACGAGTCCCACAGCTGGCTGGTGACCGGCTACGACGAGTGCGCCGAGGTGCTACGGGACCATCGCCGGTTCTCCTCCGCGGTAGCCGGCGTGCCGGCGGAGGAGCAGGAGCGGTCTCGCCTGGTTCTCATCAACACCGACCCGCCCCGGCACACGCGGATGCGCGGCCTGCTGAACAAGGCGTTCACTCCGCGCCGGGTCGCCGCGCTCGAACCGTGGGTGCGCACGCTCGTCGCGCAGCTGATCGACGACGCCGGCGGCGGCTCGATCGACATTGCGACGACGGTGGCCGAGCCGCTGCCCATCATGGTCATCGCTTCGCTGATCGGCGTCTCGCGCGAGGACCTGATGACGTTCAAGATGTGGTCCGACGCGATGGTCGCCGTCCCCGAGCCGGACACCATCGAGGACAACCGGGCAAAGACCCAGGCCATGTTCGACTACATCGCGACGATGCTGATCGAGCGGCGCGCGGCGCTGCAGTCCGGCTCGGACGCACTCACCGACGACTTCCTGAGCTCGCTGCTGCGTGAGGACCGGGGCGAGGAGCCCTTGGAGGACTGGGAGATCACCAGTTTCTGCGTGCTTCTGCTTCTCGCGGGCAACGAGACGACGCGCAACCTCATCACCTGCCTGCTCAACGTCGCGGCCGACCGTCCGGACCTCTGGCAGACCCTCGCCGGCGACCGCTCGGCCATCGCCCCGGCGATCGAGGAGTCGCTCCGCTTCGACAGCCCGGTGCAGATCCTGAACCGGTGGGCGACGGAGCCGACCGTGCTGGGAAAGCACCACATTGCCACCGGTGACAACGTCGCCGTCGCCTACGCGGCGGGCAATCGTGACCCACGGCAGTTCGCCGACCCGGAGCAGTTCGTGGCTCGACGGAAGGAGAACCGGCACCTGGCGTTCGGTATCGGGATCCATTTCTGCCTCGGCGCGCCGCTCGCGCGGCTCGAAACAGCCGTATTGATCGAGGAGATGCTCGACCGCTACCCCCGCATCTCCCGTTCGGGGCCACCGCGCTTTCAGCATGCCGCGCGAGTCGTGCGTGGGCTGACCTCGCTGCCGCTCGAATTGGAGACAGGTCCTGGCCCATGACGACCCTCGAACGGCCGTTCATCGCGGGCGAGCGCGTGCACGAGTTCGGTGCGGCCACGTTCTCCTCGATCAACCCGGCGACGGAAGCGGTGATCGCCGAGGTCGTCCAGAGCAGCGTCGAGCAGGTCGACGCTGCCGTACGCGCCGCGTCGGCCGCGCAGCGGGAATGGGCCAAGCGGTCACCAGACGCCCGAGCGAGGGCCCTGTGGCGGTGGAGCGAGCTGATCCTTGCCGCCGGGGACGAGCTGGCCCGCCTCGATACCCATGACATCGGCCGGCCGATCCGGGATTCGACGAGCGACCCGGCCGGGTGCGCTCGCGCCGCGCGGTACTGGGCCGGAATGGCCGATCAGATCCGCGGCGAGCAGCTGCCCACCGTGCCAGGACACCTGACCTACACCGCGCGGGAACCGATCGGCGTCGTCGGCGTCATCCTGCCGTGGAACGGTCCGATGCTGAGCATGTGCAACCGGGTGGCCCCGGCGCTTGCCTGCGGGAACGGCGTCGTGGTCAAGCCGTCGGAGTGGTCACCGATGTCGGCGGGTCTGTTGGCCGAACTGGCCATCGACGCCGGCCTGCCGGCGGGTCTGCTCAACGTCGTCCTCGGTGACGGCCGCGTCGGTGCGGCCCTCGTCGAGCACAGAGGTGTCGGAGCGGTCTCGTTCACGGGCAGCGTCGCGACCGGCCGCCTGATCGCATCCGCAGCGGCCGGCAAGGCGATCACGATGGAGCTGGGCGGCAAGTCGCCGAACATCGTCTTCGCCGACGCCGACCTCGAGACCGCCGTGGACGCCGCTGTGTGGGGCGTCTTCGCGAACACCGGGCAGGTCTGCTGCGCCGGTACCAGGCTGATCGTCGAGCGCACTGTCGCCGAGGAGTTCGTGGCGCAGGTCGCGACACGGTCAGCGCTGATCCGGGTGGGCGACCCGCTGGACGAGCAGACCCAACTCGGCCCGCTCGCGTCGAAGATGCAGTACGACCGGGTGAACCGGCACCTCGACGACGCGATCGCCGGCGGGGCACGCATGGTCACCGGTGGCGGCCGCCCGGCCGAGGCGGGTGACGTCGGCTACTACATCGCGCCGACGGTCGTCTGCGACGTGGCACCGGACTCGAGCGTCGTTCGCGAGGAGATCTTCGGGCCGGTGCTGACGGTCCAACAATTCACCGACGAAGCCGAGGCCGTATACCTCGCGAACGACACGGCATACGGCCTCGCGGCGAATATCTGGACCGAGAATTCCGGCCGGATGCTACGGGTTGCCGGGCGCCTGGACGTCGGCACCATCTGGGGCAACACGTCACGCGTGATGGATCCGGCCCTGCCGTTCGGAGGGTTCAAGGACAGCGGGGTCGGCAACGCCTACGGAGACGGCGCGGTGCAGGGACTGACCCGTCTCAAGCGCGTGTCCGTGCGTTACGAGACCGACGCGCCGGTTCCGCGCTGGCCACGCTGACGGCGCCGACCAGGCCGGCTCAGTCGGCGACGTTGCCGAGATAGAGCCCGGACAGTTCGCTCTCCACCTGGTCGGGACGCCCGGCCATCACTACCCGCCCGGTCGTGATCACGACGGCTGACGATGCGATGCCCAGGATCGTGCGGGCGAACTGCTCCACGGCGATCACCGTGACGCCGCTGCGCGCGATTTCGGCCACCAGTTCGTAGAGCGTCTCGACGATGCGCGGCGCGAGGCCCATCGACAGCTCGTCGATGAGAAGCAGTCCTGGATCCGTGGCGACACACCGCGCAAGCGCGAGCATCTGCTGCTCACCACCGGACATCGTTCCGGCCAGCTGCTTACGCCGGTCGGCGAGCTGAGGGAACTGCGCGTACGTCCGCTCCTCGATCTCGCTGGCCCGCGCACCGAGATGGGTGATGAGGCGCAGGTTCTCCTCGACGGTGAGGTTCGGGAACACGCCGCGGCCCTCTGGGATCAGGCACAACCCGCTCCGGGCTAGGTCGTCGGGACGCGCGCGGTTGACCTCCCGGCCGGCCATCGTGATCGTTCCGCTGGAAGCAGGGTGCAGCCCCGCGATCACTTTGAGCAGGGTCGACTTCCCGGCGCCGTTAGGGCCGAGCACGGCAAAGATTCCGCCGGCGAGAACCGTCAGATCGATCCCGTGCAAGACCTCGATGGCGCCATATCCCGCGCGGAGACCTCGCAATTCGAGGATCGGCTGAGGATCCAGCGTTCGGTCCGCGGACTCGGTCTGACCAGGCTGGCGGACACCATTCGGCGACGGCGCGGTCATCGAGCTGCTCATCACGCGTTCACCTCGGCCGAGCCCAGATAGGCGCTGATCACGGCTGCGTCATTCCTAACCACGTCGGGACTGCCGGTTATCAAGACCTGTCCCGTGTTGAGGACGGTGATCACCGTGCATATCTGCATCACCAGATCCATGTCGTGCTCCACGAGCACGATCCCTAGGCCGTCACCGATGAGTCCCCGCAGCAGGGTGCTGAGCGCGAGTGTCTCCTGCTCGTTCAGTCCCGCGGCCGGCTCGTCCAGTAGCAACAGCCGTGGCTTCGTCACGAGGGCACGCGCGACTTCGAGCAGCCGAGCCAGGCCGGTGGGCAACCGATCGGCCCGTTCGTCGGCCATCTCGGTCAGCCCGGTCCGTTCGAGCACTTCGTGGGCGTCGTGCTCGCAATTGCTGCGGTCGTGTGCCCAGCCCCGCCGGATCTCGGCCGCGGTGCGGATGTTGTCGTACACGCTGAGCACACCGAAGAGCTCGAGCTGTTGGAAGGTACGCGCCATTCGCAGCCGCGCGCGGCGATGCGGACCCAGCTTCGTAATGTCCCTGCCGTCGAGGAACACCGCACCGCTGCGGGGACGGACCAGCCCGCACGCGACGTTGAACAGCGTCGACTTCCCCGCGCCGTTGGGCCCGATCAGCCCGTGGATCACGCCCGGCTCGGTCGACATCGTCACCCGGTTGACCGCCGTCACGCCACCGAAGGTGACGGTGACGTCGCGGAACTCGAGCAAGGGCTGGCTCATGTCACGCACCTGCCTTCACGCCGAGCGCGTCATCGAGCATGGCCAGTTCACGGTTGCTGAGCGGTTCGTCGAGCCCGGCCCACTCCCAGATCGGTTCGCCTTCCGCCCCGTCGGTCGAGGCAGCCTCCGGGGGCGGTTTCGCGCCCCGCCGCACCAGCTTCGACAGGCCGGCGGCGATATCCGCGACGACGCCGTTGGGCTGCTCGCCCAGGCCGATACCGACGAGGCCAGGCAGCAGGGACGACGCGCGGTTGAACAGAGTGGACACGCTGCCGATCGCGCTGAACAGACCGAGTGCGATCGCTCCGAAGAACGCTCCGCTGACCATCGCCACGCCGCCGGCCATCATCAGCAGCAGCAGCGGCAGGTTCTGGAAGAACGAGAATGCGTCCGGCGTGAACTGGGTTGACAGGCCGGCGAGGAGCGCGCCGCCGAGTCCCGCGATGCCGGCCGAGAGCGAGAACACCCCGAGCTTCACGGTGGTCAACCGGAGCCCGAGCATCGCGGAGGCCGCGGGACTCTCGCGCATGGCCAGCAGCATCCGGCCGTACCTGGATCGTCGGAGCGCGACGATCCCGATCCCGACCGCGCAGAAGATCGCGGCGAGCAGGACGAAAAAAGTAGTGTCGCTTCGCTCGTTGAGAAGCGGGAGGTTGGGACGCGCGGCGGGCAGCGATCCGTTGCCGAACAGCGGGATCCGGTGGCCGAAGACCGTGATCGACGACAGCCCGAAGACGAAGGTGTCGCAGAATTCCGCGAGAGCGGCCGTTGCCAATGCGAGGTACAGCCCGCGCAGGCGTATTGCGGGCAGCGCGGTGATCGCACCGACGGCAGCGGCGACGACGAAGGCCAACAGGAGCCCTAGCACGTTGCCCGTGCTCGTAGCGTGCGCCCAGACGACCGCGCCGATTCCCGCATACGTCATCTGGCAGAGCGAGATCTGCCCGCCGAATCCGACGAGCGGCACCAGTGACAGCCCGATGATGCCGAGCGCGAGACCGCTGCTCATCGAGAACAACGGCTGGGTGCCGAGCAACGGACCTATGGCGATCGCGCCGACCACGACGATTGCCGAGCCGAGCAATGCCAACTTGTAGGTCGGCACCGGGAAAGCCTCCCGCACGCGCCGCGTGGCGCTTCCGCGCAGCCGCTGATGTGGCAACACCAGCAGTGCGATGAACAAGACGATGATCGGGATCGTGTCAGGCAGACGTTGCAACCACGACACGGTGGACGTGGGCAGGTAGCCGACGGCGTAGCTCTGCAGCAGCCCGATGATTACCGCGCCGAGCACGGTCATCGACAGGCTGCGCAGCCGGCCGATCACCGCCGCGGCGTATGCGTTGACGACCAGCAGCGTGAGGGGGACGACCGACAGCTGCAGGTACGGGGCGATGAGGATTCCGGCGAGCGAGGCGAGCATCGAACCGAGCGCCCAGCTGAACATCGAGGCGCGGTCCGGACGTCCCCCGTTGAGCAATACCAGCGAACGGTCGTCGACGACCGCTCGCATGTCCAGACCGATCCGGGTGCGATACAGCAGCAGCCGCAGGCCGATCGCGCACAGGATTCCGATACCGATCGTGATCAACTGGTCCGACGTCACGGGCACGCCGAGGATGCTTACCTTGTTTCCGGCGTAGAACGCGGTGAAAGGACGGCTGGTCTGTGGATCCCAGATCCACAGAGCTGCTCCGACCAGAGCGACGAGGACGCCGATCGTCACCGCCAGTTTCGTCGCTTCGGTCGCATCCGCCAGGTTGCGCATGAGCACCTTCTCGATGACACACCCGAACAATGGCGCGAGTATGCCCACCACGATCAACAGCGCGATCCAGGCCGGCCACCCCCAGCCGAAGCGCAACTGCCAGTAGACAAAGGCACCGAACATGCCCATCGCCCCGTGGGCCAGGTTGAACACGCCGGACGTCGTGTAGGTGACCACGAGCCCGCTGGCCGCTATCGCGTAGATCGACGCGGTCACCAGACCGAAGATCGTGTAGGCGATCAGATCATGCACGAGGTCTGCCCTCCGGTGCGTCGACTGGGCGAGCGTAGGTCGCCGCTCGCCACCGGACAATGCCGATACAGGACGGGTGGCGCTGCCACGCCGACCGCAGTCGTCGCGTACAGCGCCACCGTCCGCTCATTCCGTGCCGGTCAGGGCTTGACCGTCGGTGCGTTCTTCGCCGAGCAGTCGTACTGTCCGAGCTGGCTCGGGAACGCCTGCGTGAACTTGTTCGACTCGACCTTCATGAGGATGAAGCACTGGCTCGCCTTGTTCGAAGCCGGATCGATCGGCCCCTGCAGCCCGCCACCCGTCCACTGCTTCTGGGTCGCGACGTAGTCCGAGATGCACTTTCGGGTCACGTTCGACCCACAGGACTTCACACCCTCGGCGAACAGCAGCCACGCAGAGAACGCGGTTGCTCCGAAGAAGGTCTTCTTGGCCTTCGGCGCGTACTGAGTCAGCAGGTTGAGGTACTGCTGCACCGCAGGCACCTGAGCGGCGGCTTCGAACGGCGTCGTCGGGATGTACGTGTAGTAGTTCTTGATCGTTTTCCCGGCCAGCTGGAGGGTCGTCTCGTCATAGAGCTGCGACGGCGAGATCTGCAGTTCCGGGTACCAGTTGAGCGTCGCCATCGCCTGCTCGATGCCCGCCGTGACGTTGGCGGTGTCGTTCAGGAAGAGGAACTTGACGCCGGCCTTCTTCATCGCCTGGACGTAGGGCGTCCAGTTCGACGTGGTGGGTGTGTACTCAGCGGTGTAGACGATCTTGCCGCCGATGTTGGTGATCGCCTCGTTGTAGGTGTGCTGCTCACGGTCGCCCGCAGCTCCGTTCGAGTACAGCGAACCGACCGCGCTGGCCCAGTCCGGGTGCTGGTCGAAGAACAGATGGAACCCGCCGATCGTCTGCTGATCAGCTGGGATCGGCGTCATCGGGTACATCAGCTTGGCGTTCGCTGCCTTCGCGCCGACGGTGGCCGCGGTGAAGTTCAGCAAGCCGCAGGCCTGCCAAGCGTCCACGCCGGTGTCGTCGAGGATGCCCATGCTGCCGACGAGGGCGACGTCGCTCGTGCACGATGTCTTCACCTGCGGGAGGTAGTTGCTGAAGGCGGAGTCGCGCTTGTCGAGCTTGAGCTTGCGACCGTTGATACCGCCGGCCGCATTGCACCAGCCGACGAAGGCGTCGGCGCCGTCGAAGATGGGCTGCAGCAGGCCAGGGGCGGTAGCCCACCCGACGTCAGCGATCGTCCCGACCTGGATCGTCGTGTCCGTGACGCCGGTGTCGGTCGAACCCGTGGCGCTGCCCGGCCCGCACACGGTGCCGAGCGTTCCGAATGAACCGGCACCGCCGGCCGCTGCCGTGCTGGACGACGACGACGAGGCACCCGTCGAGCTCGTTCCAGCGGAGGACTGGGGGCTGCTGGATCCATGGCTGCTGCAGCCGGCAAGCGCCAGCAGAGCAACTGCCCCGAGGGCCGTCAGCTTGATATGGCGTTGCATTGGTGAACCCCTTTCGGTCGGTTGGCTTATGTTGGGTGGATGACGTTCATGTGACATCCGTGAATCCCACTGGGTGGTACTGCCGTCGATGGATTCGGCGTGACGGCGTGGTGTTCGCTCAACTGACGTCGATGCAGACCATGCCGAAGCTGCCGAAATCGGCCTCTACCCGGTCGCCGTGCGTCAGCGCCAGCGAGGCGTGCAACGAGCCGGTCAGCACCACGGAACCGGCGGTCAATGCGAGACCGAATCCGCCCAGCCGGTTCGCCAGCCAGGCGGCTGCCGCCGCCGGGTGCCCGAGCGCCGCCGAACCGCGCCCGTCGCCGCGCTCGACTCCGTTGAGGCGAACGCGCACCTCGAGGTCGGCCAGATCGCTCTCGCCGACCGGCATCGCCGGACCGAGCACGTAAGCGCCGGAGGACGCGTTGTCGGCAACCGTGTCGATCAAGGACAGTCGCCAGTCCTTGATCCGACTGTCGATGATCTCCAGCGCGGGAAACACCTGGTCGATCGCCGCGATCACGTCCGCCGCCGTTGTGCCCGCGCCGAGATCGCGCGTGAGTACGAGAGCGATCTCGGCCTCGGCGCGGGGCTGGACGAAGTCGGCGAGACGGAGGGTAGCCCCGTCGGCGATCACCATGTCGTCGAGCAGCGCCCCGAAGTCCGGCTCGTCGACACCCATCTGCTGCTGCATGGCCGCAGAGGTGAGGCCGACCTTGTACCCCACCACTGAGCGCCCGCTCGCGAGGGCGAGACCGCGGTTGTGACTCTGGATCCGCCATGCGGCCGCCACGTCGAGCTGACCGGGGAACAGCGCGGTCAGAGGCTCGATCGGCGTGCGGTCAGCGTGCGCCGCGCGAAGCAGCGCGGCCGCCCGCTCCAGAAGGCCGGCGTCGGTCATGGGATCACGGACCCTGACCGGCTGCGGTGGCGGCCTCTCGTTGCGCCACGAGTTCCAGCGCGATGTCGATCAGCAGGTCCTCCTGACCACCGACGAGCTGCCGTTCACCGGCCCGAAGCAGTATCTCGGGACCAGGCACACCGTAGCGGTCTGCCACTCGGTTGGCGTGCTTCAGAAAGCTCGAATACACGCCGGCGTAGCCCATGAGCAACGACATCCGGTCGATCACGGGCTCGCTGTCCATCACCGGCCGGACGACCTCCTCGGCGACGTCGATGAGTCGGAACAGGTCGATGCCGGTCCGGATGCCGAGCCGTTCGCAGACCGCCGCGAGCACCTCGGTCGGCGTGTTGCCGGCGCCGGCACCGAACGCGCGGGTGCAGCCGTCGATCTGGAGCGCACCGGCCCGGATCGCGAGCAGCGAATTCGCCATGCCGAGCGACAGGTTCTGATGGCCGTGGAAGCCGACCTGGGCATCATCGCCGAGTTCACCGACCAGCGCGCTGACGCGGTCACTGACCTGTTCCATGATCAGCGCTCCGGCGGAGTCGACGACGTACACGCATTGGCAGCCGGCGTCGGCCATGATCCGCCCCTGCTGGGCGAGATTCTCCGGCGTCGTCGAGTGCGCCATCATCAGGAAGCCGACGGTTTCGAGTCCGAGCTCGCGCGCGATCCCGAAGTGCTGGGCCGAGATGTCGGCCTCGGTCGCATGGGTGGCGACCCGAACCACCTGCACGCCCATGTCCCGAACCGCCCGGATGTCATCGACAGTCCCCACGCCGGGGAGCACGAGGCACGCGATCTTCGCGTACGTCGCGTTCTCCACCGCGATCTTGATCAAGGTGCGCTCGTCCACCCGGCTGAACCCGTAGTTGAACGACGACCCGCCCAGGCCGTCGCCGTGCGCGACCTCGATGACCGGTACCCGCGCCTGATCCAGCCCGATCACCATGTCGCGTACGGCATCGGCCCCGAACTGGTGTGCGACCGCGTGCGAGCCGTCGCGCATGCAGCTGTCGGTCACCCGGATGTCGAGGGCGTCGGAGTAGGACATCGGTTACCTCCCGAGAGGTGTTCAGCGGGCCCGAGGAAGCGGGAAAGTCGTCACGCGGCCGGGACGGTCGAGTGGTAGGCGATCATCTCGCCGACCCTCGTCGCGGCGGCGGTCATGATGTCAAGATTCCCGGCGTAGGTCGGGAAGTAGTCGCCGGCACCCTCGACCTCGACGAACACGGCGACGCGCCCGGCGTCGAACTGGGGGTCGGCAGTGAGTCGATACCCGGGCACATACGTCTGCACCTCGGCCTCCATGGCGCGGACCGACTGGACGATCGCGTCGCGATCGTCGTCCTGTCTGATTGCCGCGAAGATCGTGTCCCTCATGATCATCGGTGGGTTCGCGGGGTTCAACCCGATGATCGCCTTACCGCGCCGAGCGCCGCCGAGCTTCGCAACCGCTCCGGCGGTGGTGCGGGTGAACTCGTCGATGTTCGCCCGCGTTCCGGGACCAGCGGCGAGCGAGGCGACGGACGCGACGATCTCCGCGTAATCGACGTCGGTGACGCGCGAGACCGCCCGCACCATCGGGATCGTCGCCTGGCCGCCGCAGGTGACCATATTGACGTTCGGCAGGCCGAGGTGCTCCTCGAGGTTCACCGTCGGCACGACGTACGGACCGATTGCCGCCGGTGTCAGGTCGACCACCCGCACACCCCGCTCGGAGTACATCGGCGCGTGCGCCCGGTGGGCGTACGCCGACGTCGCCTCGAAGACGATGTCCGGCAGGGTGTCATGGGACAGCAGCCAGGGCACGCCCTCCGCTGACGCCTCGATACCCAGATCCGCTGCTCGCTTGAGTCCGTCGCTCGCCGGATCGACGCCCACCATCCAGCGCAGTTCCAACGCGTCAGATCGCATGATCTTGAACATCAAATCCGTGCCGATATTGCCGGAGCCGACGATCGCGACAGTCAACGAGGACAAGAGAACCTCCGCCACCATCTGGGGGCCGGGCATATCGCCCGGAATTGAATTAACGTTGCAACTTCGCAAAGTCTTCGTTGATTCTGGAGTTTTTTGGGTTACGCTCCGCTCGTGCGTGCCGCCCAGCGGGATGATTCCCATGATTCGGTTCTGCAGCGTGCGAACCTTCTTCTCGATGCGTTCGGACCGCAGCACCGGTACTTGACTCTGTCCAGCATCGTGATGCGGACCGGGCTGCCGAAATCGACCGTGCACCGAACGGCGCAGCAGATGACTGCGCTGGGTTGGCTCACCTATGACGAGGGCCGGTATTCACTCGGCACTCGGATGTTCGAGCTGGCCGGTCTGAGCTCCGTGCGCCACGAACTGCGCGAGGCGGCGCTGCCGTACATGGAGGATCTGTACGAGGCAACCCACATCACGCTGCACCTGGGCGTGCGCAAGGGTCACGAGGTGCTGTACATCGAGAAGATCGGTGGCCACGACCGGATCACCGAACTGTCCCACGTCGGCGGCCGGATGCCCCTGTACTGCACGGGCATCGGTAAGTCCCTGCTTGCGTTCTCGCCGGAGAGCGTGCTCGAGGACGTGCTCAACCGTGGCCTGGTCAAACGGACTCAGGCCACGATCACCTCGCCGACACAGCTGCGTCGGGAGCTCAATACCATCGCGGAGACCAGCGTGTCCTTCGATCGCGAGGAGTCGAGTATCGGAGTCTGCTGTGTGGCCGCGCCGATCTACGGTCCGGATCGAACCGTCGTGGCGGCGATGTCGGTCACCGGACGGGTCAGCCGCAACCGTCTTGACCGGCTGGCACCGGCTGTCATCACCGCCGCGCTGGGAGCGTCCCGGACGCTCGCCGGCTTGCGTCACCCGCCGCGCCCGCCGCTTCGTCGCGTATCCGCTACGGCTACGTAGGCGTAGCGCTTTGCCCGAAAGTGCGCCAGACTGAGCGGGCAGGGCCGGCCCGCCCGTGGCTCCGGCCCACGCTCGAGCGGGTCAGGATTGGGGTGGTAGAGCTTCCATATCCACGATGCGCTCAGCGAATACCCAGCCGGATTCGAGTCGCACGATATCGTCGAGATACCGCCCGATAACGAGTACGACTGGTCCTGTCGGACCTTCGTGCAACATCGTGAAATAGGTACGCGCAGTGGCGCGTGTGTCGCTTCCGAAATGCACGGTCGGGATCGACAGAAAGTGTTTGTGATACACGTCCGGAGCGTGAGTGTGCTGTTCGGCAAATGCCGACAGCGCGGCCGTTCCGGAATGCGCGAACATGGGCTCGCCGCGCATTCGGACATCGAAATATCCGTCCGGCGCGAAACAGGTAGCCCACTGATCGTTGTCGCCGTAGTCCAACGACTCGGCGTACCGCACCATCAGCTGCTGGATCTCCCGCTCGGATTCCAGCCGCCGCACCCGCTGCAGCAGCTCGTCCACGTCCACGACGCTCGTCGACACGGTCGTCACGCCATCAGTCCGGCGACATCGAGCAGTTCGATGCGATTGCCTTCCGGATCCTGGACGAACGCGAAGCGCGCCCCTGGCTGGAACTCGGTGACCGGGATCGCGATCGTGCAGCCCGCGGCTGCGACCTCGTCGACCAGTTCGTCCAGGTTGGACACGAACAGGCTGAGGTAGCTCAGCCCGGCCGTCGGCGTGCCCCCGGCGGCCGCCGCCGGCGGATCCTGCTCGAGCAGCTTCACGACCGAACCGCCGGCCTGGAAACGCCACATGTGGTTACCGGGGAAGTCGAGGTCACCCAGGTATTCCAGGCCCAGCACGTCCCGATAGAACGCAAGCGACGCGTCCGCGTCACGGATGACGATGCCGACCTCGATCGCATCGTTGTTGATCTTGGCAACCATCAGCTGTCTCCCTTGTCTGACCGACCGTGCGTCCGCGCGGTCATGAGCCGAAGTCGTAGGACACTTCGCCCATCGCGCCGGCAGCCAGCAAGCCGCCGTCGATGACGAAGTCCGAGCCGGTCACGAACGAGGCCTCGTCGCTGGCCAGGAACGCGACCATGGCGGCGATCTCGTCCAGCGTCGCCCCGCGGCGCATGGGCGTCGCGAGCCGGATCTTTTCGGTCATCTCCGCCGAGCCTTCGGCCATCGGCGAGATCACGAGCCCCGGGTGTACCGCGTTCACACGGACCCCCCAGGTCACGAACTCCAGCGCGGCGGTCTTGGTCAGTCCGCGCAGCGCCCACTTGCTGGCGTTGTACGCGGGCAGCGCGAAGCCGTAGAACGCCGCGGCGGACACCGTGTTCACGATCGACCCGCCGCCGGAGTCGCGCATGATCGGCGCGCAGACCTGCATGCCGATCAGTGCCCCTTCGAGATTCACCGCCATGATCGCCGACCAGTCGGCCGGCTTCACGGTTGCGATCGTCTCCATCAGCCCGATGCCCGCGTTGTTCACCAGCACATCGAGACGACCGTGCTCGGACTGGATCTGGGCCGCGGCGGCGTCCCAATCAGCGCGTGACGTGACGTCCAGCTTCCGATAGCAAATGCCAGGCCCGACGTCCGCGCTGTCGTGCAAGTCGCCGGCGATCACCGACGCGCCTTCGGCGGCGAGCCGGCGCGCCTCCGCCGCTCCCTGCCCCCGCGCCGCGCCGGTGACCAGGGCTACCTTGCCGCCGAAACGCTGGGCACCTGTCACCTCAGGCTTCCCTGGTCGGCTCTGCGGCCGCGTGCACGCCCGCGTGGTAGCCCCAGACGAGGGCGTTGCCCAGGGTCGCGCCACCGGACCAGTACGCTCCGTGCGCCGGCGAGCCGATCGCGTTGCCCGCGCCGTACAGCCCGGGGATCGGGTCGTGGTCCCGGTCGATCACCTGGGCCTTCTCGTTGATCGACGGACCGCCGTTGGTGTCGAAGCCGGCCGCACCGATGAGCACCGCGTAGTACGGTCCGGAGCCCGCGAACGGGTACATCGTGCGGTTCACGCCCCGGGTCAGGCCCAAGACGCTGTATCCGCGCTCGCCCGGCGCCTCGCCGCGGCCGAAGTCGTCGTCGTGCCCGTTCTCGGCGAACGTGTTGAAGCGGGCGATGGTCGCCGCCAGGTGATCGGCGAAGTCGGGTGCCAGGCGCACTCCACCGGTGCGTGTCGCCAGCTTGGCCAGCCGCTCGTCGATAGCGGCGGCCAGCTCCTCGAGGGTGTTGCCCGAGATCACGTGTTCGGTCGACTGGCCGGGATAGGGCACCGGGTACTTGACGCCCATCTCCGGGTTGTTGGCGACAGCCTCGTCGTACACCTGGATCAGGACGTTGTTCTCGTACTGCTTCGTCGTCGCGTCGTACACGGTGTGGATCCGACCGCGCTCGTTGTAGTGCGCCTTTTCGTTCACCACCCGGAAGCCGCGCCGGTTCACGAGCACCATGCTGTCGCCGTACAGCCAGAAGGCCATGCTGTCAGAGCGGTGGCTGTCCAGCACCTCCTCGATGCCCATTTCCCCCCACCAGAGACTGTCGGTGTTCTCGGTCATCGCGCCGATACTCTGGGCGATCCTGAGGAAAGCGCCCGTGTTCGTGTGCGGAGCCGTGACTCCCCAGACCGTGCTTCGCAGCAGCTGGGTCCGCATCTGTTCGTCGTGGAAGAAACCGCCGCTGGCAAAGATCACGCCCTTGTGGGCCTGCACGTTCACCGCTCCGGACGCCGTCGTCGCGAGTACGCCGCAGACCGCGCCGTCGGCATTGCGGTACGCGTCCTCGACGCTGTGGCGTACCCGGATGTCGATGCCCACCCGCTCGGCATGAGCGACGAGCAGGTCGATGGTCGCCTGGCCCTGTCCCGGTCCGTGGATGCCACCGGTCTTCGCCATCAGCGCCCGGCCATACTCGATCTTGTTCTCCGGCAGCTCGCTGTGGTACTCGATGTGCCCCTGCGGGTTGAAGTCCGCGTCCGGAGTAACGCCGTCACTGAACACCGAGCCCATCGCACCGATCCGGTCTAGTTCATCGGTGGCCACGGCCGCGGTGTCGTAGTAGGTCTCGAAGAGCTTGTACACGTGTGGGGTCAGGCCGAGAGTGGGCGACGTGGGGTCGTAGTGCGTGGGATAGGACAGCCGAGCCATCAACTTGAGGCAGTCCGCCTTGGGATCCTCGATGCCGGCCTCGCGCATGCACGCGTTGTTGGGCACCCAGTACTCACCGGACGAGATCCGCATGATGCCGCCGATCTCGTCGTCGGCCTCGAGCACGATGACCCTGGCTCCGCGTCCCCGCGCGATGGCCGCGGCCACCAGCCCGGCGAAGCCGGACCCCACGACAACGACGTCGGTCTCGAGGTCCCACTTCTCCGGCGAACGGCGCTTGCCAGTCATGTCGCCACATTCCCTTCTGGATCGAGTCGGCACCGTAGTTGGCGGCACCGTTGGTCAGCGGACGAACCTGCCGAAGGTGCTTTGAAAGAACAGCAATGGATCGAGATGCGGGTGCTCGGCCATCGCGACGGGCGCCCCGATCACGATGTCGTGGTCGCCGCCGACCAGAACGGTCTCGAGCCGGCATTCGATGTGGGCGAGTGACCCGTCGAGCAGGGGTGCCCCGGTGAACCCGCCACGCCACGGGACGGCGGAGAACTTGTCCGCGCCCGACGTGGCGAAGACCCGGCAGAGGGTCTCCTGCCCGACGGACAGGATGTTCACAGCGAACCGGCCGGCGCGACGGATGCGGGGCCAGGTCGTGGACGTGTGCGCCAGGCTGAACATCACCAGTGGCGGATCGAGTGAGAGCGACGAGAAGGACTGACAGGTCATCCCCACCGGATCACCGTCGTCGAGCGCGGTCACGATCACGACGCCGGTGCAGAAGTGGCCGAGGATTCGCCGGAAGGCATGGGGATCCGACGTCTCGTCGGAATTCGGCATCTCAGCCCGCGAATGCAGCACCATCACCCGTAGGACCCGCTGCCTAGAACTTCGCCCGTGAGTACAGCTTGCGGGCATTGCCCTCGAGAATCTTGTACCGGTCGTCGTCGCTGAGCCAGTCGATGTCGGTGACCATGTGCAGGTTGTCGTCGAACTTCCGGCCGGTCAACGGGTCGACCGATTTGGCACTCCCCCACATCTCGCTGGCGTAGACGATGTTGTCCGCGCCCATCTTCTTGATGGTCAGCTCGATGGACTCGGGGTCGTACGTCGACAGGTCGAAGTAGAGATTGCGCACGACATCCTCGAACGGCTCCAGGCGCGACTCCGTGTGGATCGCCCGCATGCGGTTCCAGTGGAACGGAATGCCGCCACCAGCATGCGGGATCACGAGCTTCAGGTCGGGGAAGTCCTTGAACACGCGGGACGTCGTCAGCTCGACGACTGCGGCTACATCGGTATTGACGTAGTGCGCGCCGTTCATGTGCAGGTGCGGGTTCAGGGTCGCGGCCGCATGGATCAGACCGACGATGTCGTGCTCGCACAGCTTCTCGTACAGCGGGTACCAGGACGGGTCACCGAGCGACGGGCTCAACGGCGAGACGCCGCCGGACGGGTCAGGGTTGATCTGGCAACTGACGAAACCCATCGCAACGCACCGCTCCAGCTCCGGGATGCTCTTGTCCGGGTCGACGCCGGGGCTCTGTGGCAGCTGGAACGCCGGCACGAACAGGTCGGGGTACATCTCGACGGTTCGGGCGATGAGGTCGTTGTTCACCTCCGTCCAGTACCGGCTGATCCATTCGGTGCCGAACTCGTGACCCATCAACCCGGCCCGCGGACCCCAGATGATCTTGTCGATGCCGCGCTCACGCGTCTGGTTCACGTGCGGCTGAAGGTGCTCGCGAAGGTTGTCGTCGGAGATGCCGGCGTCACCGCGACCGCGCGGCCTCGAAAGCTGCATGATCAGTCGCCCGCGGTAGGCATCGAGCTCGACGGGCACCTGGGTGAAGTGGCCGTGTACGTCGATGATCATGTCGCCGCCTTTGCGTCACGGTCGGCCAGCCACTTCTGGCCGATCTCGACCGCCTGGTTGCTCCGCGTCGGATTGGGCATGAGCCAGCGGAAACCCTGCTCCAGCCGCTTGGTGACATTGCCCGGCGTGACGTGCGGGATGCCGGCCGGCACGCCGGCGTCCGCGCAGATCGCGACCACGTCCGCGATCGCGGCCTCTACCTCGGGGTTGTCGTAGTCGCGGGGGTGGCCGAGATCCTGTGACAGATCCCCCTCACCGATGAGCACTACGCCGACCCCGGGGACTTCCTGGAGCATCTTGGGCAGGTTTCGGATCGCCTTCACTTCTTCGCACATGATGATCGCGAGGACGTCGCCCTCGGGAGCCAGCGGCCACGTGTCGGCCCGGCGGTAGTACTCGGCAACGTCGACACCCCAATACCGGGCGGCGCCGAACGGACCGTCACCGCGCAGGCCCGGCGGGTCGTACCGCTCCGCCGACGCCGGCCGCGGGTACCGGCACGCGCCGACGGCATTACGCGCTTCGTCCACCGTGCTCACGTGCGGGAAGATCACTCCGTACACACCGGCGTCGAGAACCTGCTTGGCGAGCCACTGATTCATCTCCGAGCCGTTCGCGGGCACCCGGACGAACGGCGTCACGGCCGGCGAGACGTCGCCTCGCTGCACGATCTGCGCCCGGTCCAGCAGGTACTGCAAGCTGTCTCGCAACTCCCGGGTCGAGAAGGGATTGTGTTCCATCTCGAACACGACGGCGTCGTAGGGGCCGGCCGCGAACGCCTGCGCGTTGCCTGCGTCGGCGGGAGAGAACGAGGCGAAGACCGGCTCGCCGGCGGCCAGCTTCGCGATCGCGCCGTTGAGGTGCGCCGGAGTACTCACTTCCCACCCGCCGGGTCCGGTGCCGGCCAGTAGCCCCAATAGCTCAATTGGGTGAGGTCGCGCGTCAACCAGGTCGCATCGTCGACCTGCCGTCCGTGCACGCCGAACTCGATCTCGTACCCGCCGGGACAGAAGAGGTAGAACGACAGCACCTCGTCGTTGGAGTGCTGGCCGAGTTCGGTCTTGAGGACGCCGGCCTCGCGAGCGCGGGCAAATGTCCGGCCGAACGTCTTGATCGAGTCCGCCTCGATCATCATGTGCCGCAACCCCTGCGGCGACTGGCCCGCGGTCAGGGCGACGGTGTGATGGCGCGGGTTGCAGCCGAGGAAGCGCAGTCGCAGCCGCATGCCGTTCGGTAGATCGATCGCCATCGAGTCGCGGTGCCGGAAGCCCATGACGTTGGTGTAGAAGTCGAATGCCCCGTCCAGGTCGGCGCTGGGCAGGACGACGTGGCCGCAACCAAGGCCGCCGGTGACGAAGCCGCCGCCGTGCGGCAGCTGGGCCTGCAGGCCGTCGACCGCCTGGCTGAAGAAGATCTCGATCGGGTTGCCGTTGGGGTCGTCGAACCCGACGAACCGCTCGACCTGCCGCAGCGCGGCCTCCTCGGCCGAACCCTCCTTCACCGCGACTCCGGCGGCCTCGAGATCACCGACCGCGACGTCGAGAGCTTTGCGGTCACGCACCTCGAAGGCCGACGCGAGTACCCGATCTGACTCGTTCGGAACGATCGCGATCCGGTAGGGCCGCTCGTCCATCCGCAGCAACAAGCCGCCGTCAGCGGCCTCGGCCACCTGCATGCCGAGGATGTCCGGTGCGAACGTGCGCCATTCGTCTACAACGGTGGAGCCGAGACGGACCAGACCCAGACTATGGATCTCCACGGGAACAGCCTTTCTGCGAGGTCGGCGAACTCAACCGACACGGAGCCTGTTCGTATCGGAACCTGACGGAATCGCTATGCGTAGTGCTGGAAGAAGTCAGTGGTGAGGCGCTGGAACTCCTCGCGCTGCTCGATCATCGCCCAGTGCCCGCACTTCGGGAACACGTGCAGCCGGGCGTTCTCGAGGAGCCGGAAGCCGACGAAGGCACCGTCGAGCGGCTGCACCCGGTCCTCGCGCCCCCAGGTGATCAGCACGTCGTGCTTGATCTCCCCGGCCTCTCGCCAGAGCTCGCCTTCGGTCGGGAACTTCTGATTCGCGACTTGCATCGCCTTGAGTCCGCCGGCTGTGGACGGGTCGGTGGCCGTGGCGAACCGCTGTTCGATCAGCTCGTCAGTGACCAGCGACTGGTCGAAGACCATGGAGCGCAGGAAGGCCTCCATCTTCTCCTTGGTCTTCTCCGGCGCGGTCTGGAATTCCATCAACCTGCGGATGCCTTCGCTCGGCCGCGGGGCGAACAGCCCGATCGACAGCGCCGAGCCCGGCCCCATCAGAACGAGTCGCTTCGCGCGGTCGGGGTGCGAGAGCACGAACCGCACCGCAACGGACGCACCTAGGGAGTTGCCGAGTACATGTGCCTGACTGATCCCGAGCTCGTCCATGAGCGACACGACGGCGTCGGCGGCGTACCGCAAGTAGCTCCGGTCGTACTCGGCCGGGTGGGCCGAGCGGCCGAAGCCGGGCATGTCGACGATGATCGTCCGGAAGTTCTCCGCGTAGTGCGGGAGGTTGCCGCTGAAGTTGCTCCACCCCGAGACGCCCGGACCGGCGCCATGCAGCAACACAAGCGCATCGTCGCCCGACCCGGCGTCGTGGTAATGCAGGTCGAGACCGTCGAAAGTGGTGGTTCTGCTCGTCGCGTCGTATCCCAGTTCGGTGGCCATTGTCAGATTCCGGCTTCCGCGATAGAGAGGCCGAACTGCAGGGCGCCGAACGCCATGAGCATCGGCTCGGGGACATTGCTGTTGTGCTGGGAGCCCGCGTGGATGTCGCGCCAGGCGCGCTGGATCGGGTTCAGCTCATGCAGCACCCGACCGCCCGAGTTCTGGAACACGCGGTCGACCGCGGACGCGGCGAGCTGCGTCGCCCGAACCTGGTCGAGGCGGCCGCGGGCTCGCAACTCGATGGGGATCTCCTTGCCGTCGCGGGCCAGCGCCATCATGTCGTCGAGGTCGCGGCGCATTTGCAGCCGCGCGCCGTCGAGCTCGCCGAATGCTTCGGCGACGCGGGCCTGAGAGAACGGCTCCTCGGCAACGCGCGTCCCGCGGGTGATCCGAACGCGCTCGGCCGTCCACTGGATGTGCTCGTCGAGCGCGCCCTGTGCGGCGCCGAGCAGCGGTGCGGTGATGCCGAACGTGAACACCGACGCAAACGGCAGCTGGTAGATCGGCGAGTCACTCGTGACGCTGCCGGATGTGAACGCGTGGGTCCGGTGCTCGGGCACGAACGCCTTGTCGACGACGATGTCGTTGCTGCCGGTGCCTCGTAAGCCGATCACGTGCCACACGTCGTCGATCGTGTAGTCCGTGCGGGGAAGCAGGAAGCAGAGCCGGCGCACCGTGCCGTCCTCCTCGGTGGCAACGCCACCGAGGATGGCCCACCGCGCATGGTCGCATCCTGAGGAGAACGACCACCGGCCGCTCAGGATGTAGCCACCGTCGACGATCTCGACGGTGCCGCGCGGCGTGTACGAGGAGCTGATCAACGTGTCCTGGTCGTCGCCCCACACCTCGTCCTGCGCCTGCTTCGGCATCAGGGCCAGTTGCCAGTTGTGCACGCCGATGACTGAGTACACCCAACCCGTCGACGGGCAGCCCGAGCCGATGATCATCGCGATCTCCATGAAGACCTGCGGATCCATCTCGTAGCCACCATAGGCAACCGGCTGCAATACCCGGAACAGGCCCGCCGACCTGAGGTCGTCCATGGTCTCGTTCGAGATCTGTCGTGCCTTTTCCGCGTCGAACGCGCGCTCTCGCAGCACGGGCGCGAGGGCTTGGGCACGGTCCAGAAGGTCGCCGGATTGCATTCAGTACTCCCTCGGTCGGGGCAGCTGCGTAATCCGCGTCGCCCGGTCATACTCTCGATTTGACGGGCTGGGAAGTCCATCCGCAGTCCCATACAGCGGCACGGTCATGGTCATCCGGCGCCCGCGTTGCGATCCAGTCCGACCACGAGGTGCTCGGAGATGTCGCCGACCAGCTGGATGCGCACGAGCCGGTCGGCAAAGTGCCACCCGTGCTCGTCGCGCACGAACTCGTCGGCATAGGTGCCGGTCAGAATCACCTGAAGCGGCAACGCCGGCGTGGCCTGCAGGACGGTGAAAACCGAGCGCGCGGTGGCTCGCAGGCCGTCCGGCTCCTCGTCCACGATCAGGTTCGTCGTGACGTGCTTGGTGGCGGGGGTTCCGTCGTCGCGCCGCACCGAGTTCGCAAACCCGGCTAAGATCTCACTGCTGCCGGTCATGGCTGAGATTCCGTTCGCGCCGACGCTTCGGAAGCTCGCGTGCTCGAACAGCTGCGCCATTCCTTCCAAATCGCCCGCATCGAGACGCTCGGCATAGCCGAACACCAGGCGTGCGATCGCGGCGTAGGTGGGCTCCGGCAGTGGATCCATGGGCGTGACCGTATGTCGAGCGTACGTGTCTGGGAATACACAGTTCGAACTAGCGGGACGGTTGGCTGTGCCGCCGGCCCAAGCACGCGAAGATTCCCGGAGTCACAGCCAGGAAGGGAGGGCGCGATGTCCGGAGCTCGACCCAACCGCGCCGAGCGGCGGGAATTCTTCGTGGACGTCGTCGCAGTGCTCGTCGCCGACGAGGGGCTCGCCGCCGTCACCATGGAGCGCGTCGCCGTGCTGGCCGAGGTCAGCAAGCCGGTTCTCTACAGCCATTTCCCGAGCCGAGGGGCACTCCTGACCGCTCTTCTCGAGCGCTGCTGGCGTCAGTTGGACTCGGCCGTCCAGGCCCGGCTGCGCGAGGCCCGCAGTCTCGACGAGTGCCTCGAAGCGCTGGTCACGGGTTACTTCGACGAGCTGGAGCGGCAGGGACCAGTCCTGCAGCTCATGGTCACCAGCGGCTGGCACGAGCCGGCGGTGGAGCTCGCGCGCCAGCGCCGGCATCAGGCCGCGGAGCGCGAGTGGAGTGCCTTCTACCAGCAGCGGCTCGACCTGCCCGCCGTCATCGCCGAGCCGGCGGCCGCGATCCTTCGCACGGCGCTGCAGGGCGCTGCCGCGTTCTGGATCGAGAATCCGAAGGTGCGACGCGACGACGTCATCCAGACCTGCCTGGTGATCATGCGGGCGGGGCTGGATCGATTGAGCCGTCAGCGTCGGGCCCAGACGGCCGCGCGATCGGCAGCTGCAACCCGGCGGCAGCCGGCCCGAGCTCGATCGTGACCCGCGTTCGCGCGGTGAGTGCTGAGACGGCAGACGCGTCGTCAACGCCTACGAGCGACGTTACGACCCGAGGCCCCTCGTCAAGATCCACTAGCGCGACCAGGTACGGCACAGCATCCGCAACCGCGGCGTGTGCGGCGTGCTCCACCCGCGTGTAGCTGTAGAGCGTGCCTCGGCCGCTGCTGGCGAACCACTCGAGGACGTCCCCCCGGCAGCCGGGGCAGACGGGTGCCGGCGGGTGCCACACCAGCTCGCAGCCGGCACACCGTTGCAGGAGGATCCGTCCCTCGGCGGCCGCCGACCAAAATGCAGCGGTGAGCTCCGTCGACTCGGGGACGATCCGCGGCCCGGTCATGGGCTGAGCACCACTGCGCTCGGCCCGGATGAGACCAGGACGGGCCCGGAACGCTGGACCTGGGCGGTGGAGGTGCCACGGCATTGCCGCACGGCTTCGACGACGAGGTTCATGCCGTGCACGTAGGCCTCGGACAGGTGTCCCCCGCTGGTGTTCACCGGAACCGGAGCGGCACTGCCGATGCCGTGGTCGAGCACAGCCCGCCAACCGGCTCCAGGTCGCGCAAGCCCATACGCCTCCATCCCGAGTAGCACGGATATCGACGTCGCGTCGTAGATCATCGCGGCGCTGAGGTCACCCGGCTGGATGCCGGCCACACTGAACAGTTCCCGCGCCAGGGCTCGGTACGTCGGCCCGTTGCGGAGCTCGCCGTAGATGGCAATCGACTCGGCGTAGGCGAACATGCCGGCCATGACGGCCGTGATGTGCACTGGCGAGCTGGACGCGGCCCGCGCGACGTCGGTGGCGGCCACGACCACCGCAGCCGCGCCGTCGGTCTCGAGCGCGAGGTCGAAGATGCGCAACGGCGTCGCGATGACGCGCCCGGACAGGTAGCCGGCCGCGTCGAGCGGACGGCCGTGCATCACAGCGGCCGGGTTGCGCTGGGCATAGGTGCGCTGGTCCATCGCGATCCTCGCCAACGCGCCGACCAGGTCCTGCTCCGCTATGCCGGCTTCCCACTGGTAGCGCCGCGCCCACATGGCCATGACCTGCCCCGGGCTGAGCAAGCCGTAGGGCCCGGCGAACGCACCGGACGGCGCCCGATCACCGCGGGCGACGAGTTCCCCGCCCCCGGATTCGAAGCTGCGCTCGGCCCGCCCGTATCGCGTGCGCGAGTAGCCGTTCAGCGATCGGTAGCACACGACGATCCGTGCCTGCCCGCTCGTCACGGCCGCAGCCGCGTGGGCAAGCGCCGTCGGGGCACCCAAGCCGCCGTAACCGGTCTGCGAGTAGTACCGGAGGCGCCAGCCGAAGGATCGCACCAGCATCGCCTCGTCGACCGAGTCGTAGGAGTAGCGCACGAGGCCATCCACGTCGCTGGGCGATATCCCGCAATCGGCCAGGGCGCCTTCGACCGCCTCGACGGCAAGGGACCATTCCGAGCGCTGTGACGCGCGCGAGTACGCCGTCTGGCCGATACCGATGACCGCGGCCGACATCAGAGGATGGCGATCGGATTCACCGGTGAGCCGGTGAAGCGGGCAAGTGCCAGTGGCGCTACGACGAGCTGGAAGTCCCATCGGCCGCGAGCCGCGCAGGCGGCGGACAGACCTTCGAGAAGCAGGTTGTCCAGCAGTGGCAGGCCGAGGTATGCGAGCGCGCCCGCGTGCACCGGCATCGGATGGGCGCTGACACCGGGACGCATGACGTCGTTCTGCACATCCGACCCGAGCACGGCGACGTCATGCTGCCGCAGCCAGGGAAGTGATCGTCCCGTCAATCCGGGCGATCCGGCTGTCATCGGCGAGATCGCGCCGTGGATGGCCGCTCGCGCGTCGCGTCCGACGCGCACGAGCAGCAGATCGGCCGGGCGGAGTTCGGTGTCCTGGCTGGCCGCGATCTCGTCCAGGTCCGCCGGTTCGAGGCCGTCTCCCGGCTCCAGCCACTCGCGTCCCATCGCCCGGGGCGCGTCCAGCAGGACGCCTCGGCCCACCAGCCCGCGCGCGAACGGAACCACCGACCCGGCGGCGGCTCCTGACCTCGTCGAAACCAGGCCAGCCGGCCGGCCGTTGTACATCAGACCGTTGAAGAACTGGTGGCTGTGCGCGTCGAGGTGCGTCACGGCGAACCCGTGGTACGCCAGGCCCACCCAGTCGCTCGCGTGGCTCCCGCCGATCGGTGCCGCCGCGTCGCCGCTGCCTGTCATCAGGTGCAGGAGCGGCTGCGGATTGTCCAGCGCGGGATGGATCGTCAGCGGTCGGCCGAGGGCGATGCACTCCCCCGTGCTGACGGCGCTGGCTGCGGCGCGCGCGTGCTCCGCGGTGAGGAGGTTGACCGTGCCCAGCTCGTCGTCCGTGCCCCAGCGCCCCCAGTTGCTGAGCGGCGCCATCAGCTCCGCGAAGTCGGCCGCCGACGCTTGCGTCCAGCCCGGCGCGATGTCACCCACTCACACCACGCCTTCGGCCCGCAGCTTCGCCAGCTCGTCCGCGCCGATACCGAGGCGCTCGTAGACCTCGGCCGTATGCGCGCCCAAGGCCGGACCGGACCAGCGAATGCGCGGCGGTGTCGTGGAGAGGCGGAACGGAGTGTTCGCCATGCGCAGCGGTCCCAGCTCCGGGTCCTCGACCGTCGCGACCGCTCCGATGGCGGCGTACTGAGGATCGGCCAGGATGTCAGGGACGGCGAACACCACGGCGGCCGGCGCACCGACCTCACGACATGCCGCCAGGACGTCGGTGTGCGTCCTCATGCCTACCCACTCGCCGACTGCCGCATCGAGCTCGTCACAGTGCTCGGCGCGAAGGTGGGCGTTCTGGAACCACGGCTCGTCGAGAAATCTCGGATGCCCAACGAGGGTGAGCAGGCGGTTGGCCGTCGACTGGGTACTCGTCGAGATCGCCACCCAGCGGCCGTCTTGCGAGAGGTACATGTTGCGTGGCGCGTTGACCGGCGAGCGGTTCCCGACTCGTGACATGACGCTGCCCAGCTGGTCGTACTCGATCAACTGCGGCTCCAGCACGGTCAGCAACGGTTCGATGATCGAGACGTCGACCTCCTGCCCGGTACCGGTCGTCCTTCGCGCCCAGAGCGCCGACATGATCGCGAAGGCCGTCGTGATCCCGGTGACGGTGTCGGCCAGACCGAACGGCGGCAGCGTCGGCGGCCCGTCCGGCTGGCCGTTGCGATGGGCGAACCCGCTCATCGACTCGGCGAGCGTGCCGAAGCCCGGCTGGGTCGCGAGCGGCCCGTGCTGTCCGAACCCGCTGACGTGCGCCATCACGAGGCCCGGGTTGACGGCGCTGAGTGCGGGATAGTCGATCCCCCACCGCGCCATGGTTCCGGGACGGAAGTTCTCGACCACGACGTCGGCGCCGGCGGACAGCCGGCGAAAGATTCCCTGACCCACGGGATTGGCAAGATCGAGCGTCACGCTCAACTTGCCGCGACCGAGGACCTTCCACCACAGGCCGTGGCCGTCCTTCTGACCACCGTGGTTGCGCAGCGAGTCGCCACCCACCGGATGCTCGATCTTGACCACTTCGGCGCCCAGGTCGGCGAGCAGCATCGTGGCGAGCGGCCCGGCGATCAGGTTCGACGCGTCGAGCACACGCAGATCGGCCAGTGATCCCCGTCCGCCATCTGGTGTCACCCGCTGATCGTCCTTTCGTGTGCGCGTGCCGGCCACTACTCAGCCGAGATTTGGGATTACCTCTTTGCCGAACAGGCGGATCGACTCGAGCACTCGCTCGTGCGGGATCCGGCCCAGCTGCATCGCCGCCAGTATCTGCGTGGCGCCGACGTCGCGGAAGCCCCGTGCGGTCTCGATGATCGTGTCGGGTGAGCCGACCAACACCATCCCGTTGTCCAGCAGGTAGTCGAACTTCACCTTTCCGGACTGGGCCGGTCCCTGACTGATCGCCTTCGCGTACCACTCGTAGCCGGGCGGGAGCTCGCGCTTCTCACCCCAGCGCAGGAAGTGGTCGATCGTGACGTCGAGGTACTGGACGAACGCTTCTTCGCAGATCTCCTTCGCCTCGGCGTCGGTGGGCGCGCAGAAGCACATCATGAACACGGCGGCCTGCGGGTTCTTCGCCGAGACCGGACGGGTGGTCGTCTCCATCGCCGCGCGCCACTCGGCGAGACGCCGCCCCATGGCGTCCTTGTCGACCGCCATGCCGAACGCGAGCACGCCGAGCCCGTACTCGCCGGCCATCGCGTAACTGGGCGGGCTGGTCGCCGCCACCCACATCGGCGGGTGCGGCCGCTGGACCGGGCGCGGAAACACCTTGCGCGGCGGGATGTGCAGGTACTTGCCGTCGAACTCGACGAGCTCCTCGCCGCTCGTCCAGAGTTGCTGCAGGTACTCCACAGCCTCCGACCACATGCCTCGGGTATCGCCAGGGTCGATCCCGAAGCCACCGATCTCGTGCTCGGCGATCGAACGCCCGGTT
>JAODNL010000320.1 GCA_025465405.1 Pseudonocardiales bacterium
TGCACGGCCTGGCCACCGAGCTGAGCGAAGCGCAGATGTCGCTGCTGCTCGTGCCGGAATCCGGGTCCGCCGACGGCTCACTCCTGCGTCACGCGATGGTCGACGCGCTCGTCCTGTGCTCGTTGCCTCCGGACGACCCGGCGGTCGTCGCTGCCCAGCAACGGCAGGTCCCCCTCGTGGTCGTCGGAACGCCGCGGTTGGCCAAGGTTCCGACTGTGGGTGTCGACAACCGCAGCACGGCCGCGTTGGCCGCGGCGTACCTGCAGTCGCTCGGACACACGAGACTCGCAGTCCTCACCGCAGGCGCCACCGGCCCCGGGCGGCTGCGTCCGGGCTTCCGGGACCGCCCGAACGGATTCCGAGACGCGCTCGTCGACATCGACCCGTCGAGTCTCGTCGTCTACACGGCGTCCGAGCACACGCGGGCCGCGGGAGCCGCGGCGGTCGCCGACCTGATGGCCATGCCCACCGCGATCCGACCCACGGCGCTGTTCGCCGTCACCGACGTCCTGGCACTGGGGGCGATCGACGCCGCCCACGCGCATGGTGTGGATGTCCCGGGCGAGCTCTCGGTCGTCGGCCTCGACGACATCCCAGATGCCGCCACCAGCAAACCGGCACTCACAACGCTCCGGCAAGACCTGTTCGAGCAGGGCCGCATCGCGGCCCGGCTGTCGATCCGGCAGATCGCGGGCGAACCCGTCCGAGCGCCCCGGATGCGCGCCCAGCTGATCATCCGCGACAGCGCTGCGCCGCCGGGACGCCGCTAGCGGCAGCTAGTCGGCCGGCCGCGCATCCGCTGCCCGCATCCGCCACCCGTCCGTTACCAGCTCGCCCAGGCGCGCGATGTCGACCGCCGCCAGGCGCAGCATGACCAGCGGCGACCCGTCGTAGGCGGGCGTGGTGAAGAAGATCTCGGGCTCGCCGAGCAGCAGAGCCTGCTTCTCGGCCTCGTCGCCGACGAACAGCACCGCGATGTCAGTCCGGATCAGCCGCCGCTCGCCCGCCCTGCGCTCAGGGTAGGACCAGACGAAACCCCGGCCGGCCACCCGAAAGTCGAAGCCGTCGCTCTCGATCTCGACCACTCCAGGCAACGCGAGCGCCAATCGGCGCACGTCCTCGGCGTCAGCCATCGAGGCCATTCCCGCACCGCGCCATCCGCATCGGCCAAGGCTAAGCGGTCCGCCGCGAGGCGCATGCCTTGATCAACTCGCGTCCAGTGCGCGTCCACGGGAGGAAACGCGCACGAACCGCGAGTTGATCAAGCTGAGGTGCCGAGCGCTGAATGATCAGCCAAAGCAACGAGATCGATCGGACCTGCGCTGTTCGGCGGACGCGCATGAGGAGCTGTCGCCATATGTTCGCTTCTTTCGCGCTCAGGTGTGTTCATGTGAGCGCAGCCGTCGCCGCGGCCGTTCTCAGTGCACGGGATATAGCAGGAACGCCAGCCGCTCGGTGAGAAATCTTCGCGGGAACTGGTCGCGCAGCCGCCGTCGATTACGAAAGACGCGCTGATTCCTTCGGTACCGCTGCCTTGGTCGTAGCATTTGAGCGTGATCAGGTGGCTTCTGCGACTAGTTGCCGGGCTGCTTCTCGGCGGACTGGTCGTCGTGCTCGTATTGCCACTTGTCGGGAGCAGCACAAACTGCGGTGGCGCAACGGTGAGTCTGCCGGGCGGATGCGAGACGCGCTCGGGGTTACCGGTCGGCGCGACCATCGTCGTCTGCCAACTCCTCGGCGTGGCGATGATGCTCGCGCTGGGCATCTGGGCGGACCGGCGTCACCCCTGACGATGCCACGAGCGAGCGCACGCTGCACGGCATGACCGTGCGACCAATCCAAGCGATTTGGTTCGCGCTGCGATGCAGCCGGAGTTGAGGTCGGTGATCGATCAATGCCCGCAAATGTCTTCGACGACCTGATCTATCGCGTACCGCGCCCAGGCCGTGATCGGCTCGCTCGTGTGGATGTAGTAGGGGAGAGCCACGAGCGCAATTGACAGCGCCCACGCGCGCCCGCGTGCCCAGGTGGCCTCGTCGACATCAATTCCGGCGCGGAAGGTCGATCGGGTCCGCGGAGTGAGGAGCGCCCACGCGACGATGCAAACGAATGGAATCCGCGGGCGAGGGCGACCGGTCACTGCCGGAAGTCGCATCGTCATCTCCGTGCGGACCGATCAACAGCAGGGGGGAGCTCCTCGTGCCGATCTTGACCGATCCGCAACAGCAGGCGGTGCAGCGGCTCCTCGGCGGCGGCTGGCGAGGCCGTCTTGCTGACCGCCTCATGCACGCCCTCCCGACACTTCAGGGAGGTAGCCTGACCAGGACGCGCCTTTCGTGTTCGGCTGCTCGTGGTCACGGTGGTGAACCTTGTGAGCTTCACCGACATCTTCTGGCTGATCTTCCTCTTGTCGACGATTCAGCCGCTGCTGCAGCAGCGGGTGCTCGTCGCCCGTAGGGTTCGGGCGTTGCGGCAGATCGAGCGCCGCCACGGAAGCCGGGTGATCACCCTCATTCACCGGCAGGAGAGTTTCTCGTTCTTCGGCCTGCCATTCGCCCGCTACCTCGATATCGAGGATTCCGAACAGGTGCTGCGCGCGATCGAGTTGACCGATCCCGAGATCCCCATCGACTTGGTGTTGCACACACCGGGTGGCCTGGTGCTGGCCGCGGAACAGATCGCGCAGGCTCTGCAACGCCACAAAGCGAAGGTGAGCGTGCTGGTCCCGCACTACGCAATGAGCGGTGGGACGCTGATTGCGCTGGCGGCCAACGAAATTCTTCTCGCTCCGTCGGCCGTCCTCGGCCCGGTCGACCCTCAGATCGGGCAGCAGCCCGCGGCCTCGATCCTGGCCGCGGTGGCCCGCAAGAACGTCGATAGGGTCGACGACACGACTCTCGTGCTCGCCGACATGTCGCGCAAGGCCTTGACGCAGGTCCAGGGTGCAGTCTTCGGCCTGCTTGCCGGCAATGGAATGCTCGCCGCCAAAGCCGAAAACGTGGCCCGCATATTGTCCGAGGGCCGATGGACGCATGACTTTCCGATCAACGCGGAGACGGCTTCCAGCCTGGGTCTGCCGGTTTCCACGGACCTGCCGGCCGAGGCGCGCGCGATCATTCGTCTATATCCCCAGCCCCGTGCACAGCGTCCCTCGGTTGAATACATCCCGCTGCCCTACGGCTCGCGCCGCGAGGAGCCGACCAGACCTCGGCAGAGAGGTCAGTGATCGCAGATGTCGAGCGCTCCGAGATCGGTCGGCATCTTCTCGAGCCACGCGCTGAGACTATGACTCGAGTGAACTCGGGTCCGCCGGAACGTCGACGGCGCACTCCTGAAGCACAGCCAGTGGCACGATTTCGAGCACCGCCTCGTTGGTCGAGGCCAGCACGATCGGCGCCGCGACACCGTCGTTGTACGCGCGAGCCCAGTTCACCGCGGTCACGCACCACCGGTCACCGGGCACCAGTCCCGGGAAGTGGTACTGCGGATGCGGGGTAGACAGGTCGTTGCCGATGCTGCGCTGGTGGTCCAGAAACTCGGCCGTGGCGACAGCACAGATGGTGTGGCTGCCGAAATCCTCAGGGCCGGTACTGCAGCAGCCGTCACGAAAGAACCCGGTCACCGGGTCCATGCCACATGGTTCGAGCTTGTCACCGAGGACGTTGCGTTCTGTCACCTGCCCAGCATCCCGCACGGCCGCCCGGAGATCGACGATTCGCCCCAGGGCATCCGGTCATCGGGCGGCCCCTTGTTCTTGTGGGCGGCGACAGCGGCGCGGGTTGAGCTCGGCGACGCGGGGTGCGCTCAAGGCCGCGACGGCGGATGTCGCGCGGGTGAAAGACTGGACGCAACCAAGGGAAGGGAAGTCGGTGCAGGATCCAACGACTCTGTTCACGACAGGTGCCCGGCCAGACCTGGGACGGCCGGTGCTGATTCAGGCGCTCGACGGTTTTGTCGACGCAGGTAGCGGTCGCCGGCTGGCGCGGGATCACCTGCTCAACGCCCTCGACTCCGAACCGCTGGTCACCTTCGACGTGGATCAGTTGGTCGACTACCGATCGCGACGTCCCGAAATGACATTCACCAGAGATCACTGGGATGGCTACGCCGCTCCGAAGTTGGCCGTCCAGCTTGTCCGGGATCTCAACGACGTGCCGTTCTTGTTGTTGCACGGACCCGAGCCGGATGTCCAATGGGAGCGATTCATCGCCGCGGTTGGAATCCTCGTCGCCGAACTCGATGTGCGGATGGTGGTCGGCCTCAACGCGGTCCCGATGGCGGTGCCGCACACCCGGCCGCCGACGGTGATCGCGCACGGCACCCCGCCCGACCTGGTCGCCGAGTATCCGAAGTGGCTGCCGACGATCCAGGTCCCGGCCAGTGTTGGGAACCTGCTCGAGTACCGCCTCGGTGAGGCCGGGACACCGGCGTGCGGCTTCGCGGTCGCGGTTCCGTATTACCTGGCCCAGCTGGAGCATCCCGATGCCGCGCACACCTTGCTGGAGTGTGTGGCGCGCGCCGGTGAATTGTCACTGCCGACCGAGGCGCTCGCACGAGCCGCGGAGGTGGCACGGGCCAACGTGGACAAGCAGGTGGCCGCATCCGAGGAGATCGCGAGCCTCGTTCACGGCCTCGAGCAGCAGTACGACGACATGACGGCGGGACGAGGCGGCGGCCTGTTGACCGACGGTGCGCGGATGCCCACCGCCGATGAACTCGGGGCCGAGTTCGAGCAGTATCTGTCCGGCTGGACCGATACCGACGGGGGCCCTTCGGAGTAACGGCCTGACCGCTCGGGATCAGGGCAGCTCGACGGTCTGCGCGCGCATCAACTCGTGGAGCGCATCGTCGAGGACACCCGGCAGCTCTTGGCTCAGGGTCGTGAGCTGGTCCGCGATCAGCACCAGGCCGTGCGCAACCACAGCTGGGCCGTCGAGCGGCGGCGACTCTTCCGGGTCGTCGATGCCGAGGGCGCCGGTAAGCGCCCGGATCAACGAGTCGGTGTCGAGCGGCGGGTACCAGGCCACCGCGGATCGAACGCAACTCTGCAACACCCGTTCGGCATCGTCGGAGTCGAGACCATCCGGGTGCGAGCGCTCGATCAGTTCTCGTGTCACCGCACCGAGAAGTACCGCGACCTGCTCACGATCCGCGCGGCCGAGGTCGGCGACCGCGTCGGTGAACGCGGCGACATCGCCGGCCTGCGCCGCCGACACCGCGGCGTCGACGGCCACGGCCATCGTGCGCGCCGGTCCGGACCAGGACCGGTAACCCGCCGTCACCGAACTCGTCCCGAATGCTCCGACGTCACATCTGACACCGTTCAATGCTCACACGGCGACCCGACATCCCCAGCGTCCGGGGTGGCTGTGGATGTATTGCGCCGCCCGTTCACGCGCGGCCTCGAGCTCGGCGCTTGGTCCGTCGTCAATCGCCCGGCGGTGGATCGGAGGGTCGCCGCCCGACGCGGTCGGGCTATCGGGGGGTCAACACACAGAACTCATGGCCATCGGGATCGGCCATCACCACCCAGCTGACCTCGCCCTGGCCGATGTCGATGCGAGTCGCCCCGAGGCAGACGAGACGGTCGACCTCCGCTTGCTGATCACCGTGGACAGGTGGAGCCAGGTCGAAATGCAGCCGGTTCTTCCCGGTCTTCGGCATCAGTGGCGGGCCGCCCCACGTGATCTTCGGACCGCCGCGCGGCGAGCGGATGGCGGTCTCCTGGTCCTGGTCCCAGACCAACGGCCAGCCCAGCGCTTCGCTCCAGAAGTACCCGACGTCCTGCGAACCGTCGCCCGCGACCGCTCCGATGAATCCGCAGTCAGCAAGGAAGTTGTTGCCCGGCTCGATGACGCAGAACTCATTGCCT
>JAODNL010000352.1 GCA_025465405.1 Pseudonocardiales bacterium
TGCACGGCAATGCGCACGTGAGTGCGGCCGGAGGTGGCGAGGTTGGTTGCGACCGACCATTGCCCGTCGGCCAGCCGCTCGGCAGCGACGGGCGTGCTTGTGCGGCCGTCCAAGCCGACGAAGCTGACCAGCACGCGACGGATCGTCGCCGGCGCCGGCCGCCGGGTGTCGAACACCTGGACGAGCACGACGTTGCGTCCGGGCTGGTTCGGACGCACCGCCAACGACTCCTGAAGGTCAGCGACCGTGCTGTCCACGATCGGCACGGTCGCAGCGTTGTGGGCGGCAACGAATTCCGGCTCACGCGCCGGCTGACCGCTCGTCAACACGGCGGCCAGTGCGAGGATCGTGACCGCAAGGAGGCCTTCGGCGATCACGGTGCGGCGCGGTGTCGTCCGGGAACCGCGCCCGTGCAGGCGACGGGTATTGACCAGGCCGAGGATGCTGACAACGCCGACGATCCCGAGCTTCACCAGCAGGGTGCGTCCGTAGAACGTGAACAGCGCCGCATCGACCGAACCGACGACGCCACTGGCTAGGTACAGGCCGGTCACGATCATGACGCTGACGCAAGCGGCGGCCGGCACGCCGAACCCGCGCAGCACGGCCCGAGCCGCGGCACCGGGCCGGTCACCGGAACGCAGCCGCGGGAGCACGACGCACAGGATCACCAGCAACGTGCCCGACCAGGTGCCGGCAGCCGCGAGGTGGGCCGCGTCGGCCAGAGCCCGAGTCGGCGCGAAGCCGGCACCGGATCCGGCGTGGCCGAGCCACGCGGAGCCCAGGCACGCGCTGGCCGCGCCGACGACGACGAGCGAGGCGCGCACGGCCTGCGGACGGGCGAACCGTCTGCTCAGCAAGGCGGCAGCAAGCAGTACGCCGAAGCCGCACTCACGCAGGCTCCAGCGCGCCCCGTAGGAGCTCAAGAGCAGGTGAGCGACGGGCGATCCGCTCGATCTGAGTTGATCGACGAGCAACCCGACCGCGGTCAGCGCTCCGGCGGTGGCGCCGAGCGTGGACAAGCGCAGGCTGCGGTCGGCCGCCGGCTGATCGCAGCCATTGCGGCGATAGAGCCGCCCGGCCAGCTGCCCCCCGAGCGCCATCGCCAGCGACGCGAACAGCACCCATCGCAGCGCGGCTTCCTCTGGGCGCGGTGCGGGCTCGGCGAAGGCAGACGCCTTCACCGGCTCGTTCACGCCGAAGACGAGCAGCCCGCTCGTGCGGTGCAGATCGTCACTGGACAGCGTCTGCCAGGACACCCGGTACGCGCTGTCCGGAAGCGTGGGCAGGTCGGCGACCACCTGTGCGGGTTCCTCGGTCGACGCACCACTCGCGGTATGGACCAGTCGCTGCGCGGTCGGCAGGTAGTGGCGGCCTGAGCTGTCGGTGATGTCGATCCGCGTGGCCGCGATGACGACCGACTCGCTGAACTGCAGTCGCAGCGTGGTGGGCGGCGCCGTGAGGACGGCACCGTCGGATGGATTGCTGTCGGTGAGGAACGCGTGTGCACTCGCCTGCGACACCGGCAGCATCACTACCAGGCCAACTGCCATCAGCAGCGTCACGACGATCCGCCGCGGCGTCAGCACGGCCGCGCCGAGTCGTGGACGGGCCATCACAGGACCGGTACGTGCTCGAGCCGTAGCGTCCCCTCGACGATGCTGGCCCGCTCGCCATGCCGCAACGCCCCGTGCGTGTTCTCGTAGACGAGGTAGTACGTCTGGCCGGCGCGCAGCGTGTGCCCCTGCTTCATCAGCGACACTCGGGTGGTGGTCCGGTGCCGCGATTCGCTGTACAGCGAGGGCGGATGCGCAACGTCGGACTGGAATCGACTGGCCTTCTCACTGTCGAGCACGACGTAGGTGACGGTGACGAGGCCCCCGTCGCCGACGACGGCGACGCGTGAGAACCGCACGCCGAGTTGCTGCTCGATCTGCGCGTTCTGCGGGAACGTCGTGCTTTGAGCGTCGGACTTGACGAGTGCATAGGCCGTCCCGGCGACGCCCGCGAGTACGACCGCGGCACCGACCAGGATGACGGTGACCCACCGGCGGCCGGCTCGGCGCGCCACGGTGCTGATGATGTTGGACATGTTTCCCATTCCCCCCGGAAGGCCCGGGGTCACGCGCGCGCGTGACCCCGGGAGATTTGTTTGGCTACGGCAGGCTCGTGCGGGCCGACTCGAATGTGTCGAAGAAGACCCGTCCGGACGTTCCGCCCGTCGCGTTGAGCGTGAAGCCGGCGGTCACACCGAGCAGCACCGTGTCGACGCGCAGCGAGCTCGTGTTGCCCGTCTGCGTCGACTTCGCCGTACCGTCGACGGACAGCGTGAGCGTGCCGGCGGTTGCCGCCGCCCAGTCCATCCGCAGCACGTGCGCGCCGGAGGTGAGGGTCACCCACGCTCCGGTGAGCGCCGCACCCGTGGAACGGGAGAGCACGGTCCTGACCTGACGGACGCCACCGTTGACCCCGTACTGCAGGGTGAACACCTGCCCGTTGCCCGCAGTGCGTGCCTCGAAGATCGTGAGCACCGTGGTCGCGGTCAGCTGGCTCGGGTTGAACGCGAATCGCACGTGGTACGTGCTCTCCCCGATCGGCGTCGTGTCCGTGACGTAGCTGGCCCGGTTCGCGCGAGCGCCTGGCATGGTGACCTGCAGGCCGCGGGTCGTGCCCGTCTCGTTCGAGTTCGGGATCGCCGCTGCCGCGGCGCTCGCTACGTTCCCCGTGGTGGCCCACGCTCCGAAGTCGCTCGGCTCGAACTTGTTGTTGAAGATCGTGTTCGGCTTCTGCACGACTACCGAGGCAGTGCTCACCTTGCTCCAGTTGCCGGCGAGATCCATCACCCGAAGGTTGAGCTGCTGGGTGCCCCCGGGTGTGTTGCTGAGCGGAACCGTGACAACGATCTTGCCGTTGACGACGCTCACCGGGACCGATGAGCCCTTACCGACACCGGGATCGACGGTGCCGAACCAGAACTCGGCCGCGGCAATGATCGAAGCGTCGGTAACTGGTGCACTGACGCTGACGTTGGCTGCACCTGCCGTCGGGTTCGGTGTCACCGTCAACGCGCCGAGCACGGGTGCGGTCTTGTCCACCGTCAGGTTCACCGGGTACAGCGGTCCCCAGTTGCCGGCAGCGTCCTCGCCGCGGACGTACACATGGTGCACGCCGTCGGTCAGTGCCTTGATCTGCGAGATCGGGATCAGGCCGTAGACCGCTTCGGTGGTCGAGTTCAGCGTGCCGTCGACGGCGACCAGTTGCAGTCCGGTGCCGTCAGGCGGCGTTGCCACCTTCGGGTCGAGGAAGGCCTCGGCGTCGATCAGGACACTCTGGGCCGCACCACCGGCGTCCTTGTCGGTTATCTGCGCGGACACGGCCAGGTAACCGGGGTTGCTCTTGTCGCTCAGCACCCCGTTGGACGGGTTGGGTCCGACGCTTGCGGCATCGACACCCGGGCCGGTGAGGTCGACGGTGAACGGTACGTCCAGCGTCGGTCCCCACAGGTTCAGCGAGTCGAGGCTGTGCACGTAGATGTGGTGCACGCCCTCGCTCATGGCCGCGATGTCCGTCTTGGCCAGTACGGCGTCCTCGGACACGATCGTCGCGGAGCGGTTGAGCGTCAGCGCCGTGCCGGCGCCGTTGGCCCCGACGGTGTCGACGAAGTACTCCGCGCCGGTGATCAGGCCGCCGGCCGCCGAGTCGTCGCCGGTCGCCGAGAGGTCGACGTCAGCCTTACCGTTCGCCGGCGTGCTCGTGGCCGAACCGTTGATCGTCTGCGGGCCGGTCTTGGGCAGGTTGAAGATGACCGATCCGACGACACCCCAGTTGCCCGCCCCGTCGAGCGCGCGGACGAACACGGTGTGCTTGCCGGCGCTCAGGCAGTTCAGCGAGACCGGTGCCGGTCCCACAGCCGGGGCGCACGGCGTCACGGAGACTGGGATGGTTCCAGAGGCTCCGCTCACGTTGACGGCACCGAACGGGCCGGACATCGGCACGCCGAACCCGACGCCCGTGGTCACGGCGTCGTCGACGACGAACTCGGCCTGGGTAACCGGCGAGCCACCGGTCGTTGCGTCGCTCAGGTCAGCAGTCACCGTGACTGCCGTGCGGGCGTCGGACGGGTTCGGTGATGCCGTGACGTGGGTCGACACCGGTCCGACGCCATCGGTGCTGGGCGGTGGGGCATTGGTGTCGAGGAACGTGAGCATGCCGCCCATGGCGAGCTGCAGTGGATCACCGTTCGTCTGGCCGTTGTTGTCGAGGTGCCCGGACGGTTCGTACACCGCCAGCTTGGCTTCCGGACCGGTCGGCATCTTGACAGTGGTGTCGAGCGTCTGTCCCGGTTCGATGCTCTCGGCGGTCACGGTCGTCACGAACTTCATCTGGTGACCGTCCTGCGCGATCTCTACCTGGTCGCCGCCGAGCACGCTCATCGCGTGCGTCTGCGACCCGACGTTGACGTAGCGCAGCACCACGTTGTGGCCCTGGTCGGTGCTGATCGGGTCGGACGCCGGGTATGGCTTGCCGTTGATCAAGCGGTACTTCGGGGCGAAGGTGCGCATGTCGAACGTGGCCGGGTTGGCGTTGAGCGCAGGGTCGATCTCACTGAGCACGAGGAGGCCGTCGTCGTCATAGGTCGTGCTCGGCATGCCCGCCTGGGCGCCGTACGCCGAGCCATCGGCGGACAGCACGATCAGCGCACCCGCCAGACCCATCGCCACCTGCCGCGTGCCGTTGGCGGTGTGCCCGGCCTCGTACAGGAAGGTGCCGGCATGTCCGGCGGTGAAGGTGTAGGTACGCGTCGCGCCGGTCGCTACGCCCGTGGTGTCGTCGCCTCCAGTGCCGGCGATCGCCGCCGCCGGCTGTCCCGGCAGCGCGAGCGAGACGCTCTCACCGGCCAGCTGGTTGTGCAGGGTGATCGAAACGACGTCGCCCTGCTGCACGACAAGCACGGGGCCAGGAGCGGACGCGGTGCCGGCGGCGCCGGTCGTCGAGAAGCCCCAGATCGGGATCGGCGTACCGAGGACCGATGCCGTCCCCGTCATGGCGAACAGATCGCAGGTGGCAGTTCCAGCGCCCGCGGTGCAGCTTCGTGGCGTCAGCTTGCCGACCGGGGCGCTCTGGACGGCGCTGACCGGCCGGATGCCGGCCGCAACGCCGCCCGAGTGCACCGCACCAGCCGTAGCCGCGGTCGCGGGTAGCGCCTGCAGTGCCGCGCCGGTGAGCGCGCCCACCGTGAGCGCGGTGATCACAAGGCGACGGGTGTGCCGCTTCTCGGCTCGCATCGGAGTGTGGAGATTCATCGCCGCGGCCCTCACTGAGTTGTGCAACCGGCGGGCGGGTCGATGCGGAAGACCGTCATCATGCCGCCGAAGGTTGCTCCGAAGTTGGTGGATTGCTCGAGCGCGTGGCTGTGCGCGATGTGGTAGTACTCGCCACATTCGTTGTTGGACGTGATGTTCGCCGGCAGCGCGTTCTTCGTGCCGAGGTAGCCGCTCTCGCTGAACCACGTGTCCGTGCCGACCAGGAGCTGGTCGGTGATTGCCGGAATCTGCGTCGGAATCGGGTTCGTCGTGGGGTTCCACGCCTCTGCGTCACGCCAGTCCATCAGCGTGTCGACGGTCTGGCCGGGGCCGACGTCGAGGTCGTACTTCTGATACGACAGGTCCTGGCCGGTCGGGCCGGCCAGCGCGTGGCCGTCACGGTTGATGACGCGCTCGTCGCTGCCGTGCGGGTGGAACGGATAGTTGACCGAGCCGGCATTCAGGTAGCGGATCGTCGCCGGCAGCGGGTTGGTGTTCGCGTCGTAGGGCTTGATGTGCACGAGCGCGCCGTACGGCTGGGTTGGCAGCCACGACGCGTGGTTCGGTGCAAGGGTGTCCGGCATGCTCCGACCGTTGATCATGAAGTAGCGGGCCGTGTATGTCGTCCAGTCGATCGGCTGATTGCGCTCGACGGCCAGGTGAACGGCGGGATCCACTTCAGAGAGCAGGAAGACGTACTCCTTGCCGGCTGTGAACGCGGAGTCGGCACGGTCGTTGACCTGATTGGGGTGGCCGGCGGGGCGCACCACGAGCGCGCCGTACATGCCCATCTGCACCTGCTTGTTGACGTCCGTCCCGCTCTCGTACAGGTACGTGCCGGGGCTGCCCGCGGTGAACGTGTACGTGACCGATCCGGTGCCGGCAACGGCCGACTGCACGAGCGAGCTGAGCGAGCCGCCGCCGTCGAACTGCGGCTGGGCAGGATTGCCGTTTGCCTTCACGCCCTTCTGGCCCGGGAAGACGATCGACGTTGCCTCGGGCAGCGTGTTGTGCAGGATCACGGTCACCGGCTGGCCGGACGTGACGCACAGCGTCGGGCCCGGCAACTGGAATCCGGTCTTGCTGTCGCCGTAGCTCCACATGTAGATGGAGTTGCCGTCCGGCGTCGAGACATAGCCGTCGCCCGCGGTCAGCGAGAACGTCTGCTGCGCGTTCGTCTCGCAGTCGAGGCCCTCGGCTACCGCCGCCGATGCGGCGTGCGGCCACATCACTGCGGTGCCGACAGCCACCAGCGTCGCCACGCCCAGAACGGCGATTCGTGAACGGCTCTTGCGCCATAGATTCGTCATCGGATCCTCCATCGAGCCGATCAGCCGTTCGCGACGGTCTGCGCGGGATACGTGCCGGGCGCGCCGACGACGATCTTCGTCATCATTCCGCCGTAACCGGGCCCGCCGCCGTTCTCCAGGTAGGAGTACTTGCGGTCGTAGAGCAGGTACTCCCCGGGCGAGGGAGCCACGAAGATGACGTCCCGGCTTTCGCCCGGGCCGACGTCGACCGTGTTCGTGGTGATGTAGTTCTTCGTACCGTCGCGCCCCTTGAGCAGGCTGGCGTCCTTGGCCACGATCTGCAGGTCGATGTTGTCGACGCTCATCGCGTGGTTCTGGTAGCCGAGGCTGGACAGCCGGAGCAGGACGCGGTCACCGGCATTGCACCGGATGAGCGACGAGATCGGCTGGTACTGCAAGTGGCCGGCGGTGGTCACCAGCGGGTTACCGTTGCCGGCAATCGTGTCCGGGTACGCGCGGCCGTTGAGCAGCCAGAAGCTGGGGTCGTAGTCGGTCCAGTCGCTCACCTGGATGTGCGCGTCGCGGTAGTGCGCCGCTGACCACAATTCGGTGATCATGAAGGCGAACTCGCGATCGTAGGCCGTCGATCCGTCGCCGTCGTTGTAGGCGTAGCGCTCGCCGGCGTGCAGCGGGGCCTTGTTCTGCGTCGGGCGGACGAACACCATGCCCGTCATGCCCATCTGCACGTGCTCGACGTCCTCGAAGTGGCAGTGATACATGTAGGTGCCGGCGTCGTGCGGCCGGTAGAAGTAGGTGAAGTCGCGGCCGATCGGCACGGCCAGGGACAGCTCCGGCACTCCGTCGAACAGCGGGATGGCGTTGACGAAGCCGTGCCAGTGCAGCGTGTGCCCGTCGAAGAGGTCCGGGCGCTGTTGCAGGCCGAGGTTGGTCAGCGTCAGGTAGATGTCATCCTCTTCGTCGAACGACAGCATCGGTGCGCTGATCTGCGCCTTTCCCCGCTGCGCCGCGACCTGGGTTGCCGACATCCCGGTGACATCGCGGAACCCGAACACGTACGTGTTGAAGGGACTGGGTGCGAGCGAGTCCGGGAAGAACGGCAGGTCGTCCGGCGCGCTCGCGGGCATGGACACCCAGCCGTCGGTGCCCGCGAGATGCATCTGCTTCTTGGGGTGCACGATCGGTGCGCTGGCGAGCATGGGTGACGCGTGGGCCGGCGATTGCGCAAGCAGGCGCGTGCCGATCAGCGTGCCGCCGATCGCCGCCGCACCGCCGGCCAGGAAGCGCCGGCGCGAGAGGCCGGATGCTGGAAGGTTGTCGGTCACTGTGACCTCCGGTGGACGGGACCTGCTGCGAATGGATGGGACCTGCTTGCCCGCCGCACACCTGCGGCGGGCAAGCACCGACTGATCACGGCGTCATCTGATCTGAGCCGGCGTCATACCGCCGGACCCGGTTATTCGCCGGCCCGGTCACCGTGGGTCTCGGCTGGCCGTCGATATCCGACGACGGCGCCGACACGGTGTAGGTGAACGGGCTGGTGCCGGTTCCCCAGCTGACCGGCACGCTCGCCGCGCCGAGACCGCGCGCCGACGAGGCGGGTGAGCCGGTGGCGAGGTGATAGTCACCCATCAGCGACGGCGGCAAGAGCTCGGCGACGATGACCGCCTGGCGGAACGCGGGATAGGTGCGCGCAGCAAGGATGTTGACCGTCACGTCGTACTGGGACGCGAAGCCCGGGTCGATGCCGCT
>JAODNL010000405.1 GCA_025465405.1 Pseudonocardiales bacterium
CAGATGGATGTCGCCGCCCGAGGCCCGCGCGCTCAGCCAGGGAGCGACCAGCGAGATGAGCACGCACACGGCGGCGGCGGCGCCGCCGAACGCCGCCGCGAGCCGCATCGGCGACGTGACCTTGGTGTCCGAGCCCGTTCGCGCCTTCGCAAAGATCGGCCAGAGGGCCACGCCGGCCGAGCTGACCACCTGCCACACCGGCAGGTACATCTGCGAGGCGAGGTTGTACTCCGCGAGGTTCTTCAGATCCGACACGTGACTGAGAATCAGCCGATCGGTCTGCATGGCGATCGGCAGGGCGATCATCTGCACGAGCATCGGCCAGGCGACGTCGAAGACCTTGCCGCCGCGAACACTCGCCACGCGCGGCGCGTCCCGTAGTGCCTGGGCGAAAACCGGTCCGATCCGTCGGGCCGCAAACGCCGAACAGCCGAGCGAGATCGCGAAGGTCACCACGTAGGGGATCACCGGTAGCACCGTGCCGCCACGGGTGCCGGTGCTGATCATCCCGACCAGGCAGATGAGCACGACGGGAGTCTGCAGACCGAGCAGCGCGATCGACACGTGGTTCTTTCCGAGACCGGTCAGAATCCGCTGACCGACGCCCGCCGGCATCGAGATTGCGATCATCGCCGCGCACAGCGCCGCGGACGTCGCCCCGGTGTGCGGCAAGAGACCGTTACCCAAGAGGCGCGGCCACCATCCGGCCCAGGTGATCAGCGCCGTGACCAGCAGGATCGTCAGGGCCGAGCCGACCAGGACCCGGATTGCCGTGGTCAGTACCTTCCGAACCTTCGGGTCCGTCGACGGGTCGTCGGACTCCGCGACCGCATTCATCAACGCCGCGGACATACCGAGGTCCGCGAACGGGATCAGCGAGCCGATACCGACGAGCAGCCCGTACTGCGCGTACGCGCCGGAACCGAAGTGATCGATGATCAGCCGGGTGTTGACGATGCCGAGAATTGCGCTGACGGGCAGCACGAAGATCCGCATCCCCGCGCTACGGCCGACGCTGCGCCAGGCGCTGTGCCGCTCGGCACCGGCCTCCGTGACGTTGCCGGCGATCACGCTCACGCCGGACGCCGATCCGGTCCGGCGAAATGATCGGGTCCGGCACCGTGCCGGCCGGAGAGCACGAGCGTTGCCGCGGCAAGTCCGGCCGCGGCACCCCGCAGCCCGGACAGCACCAGCCTCGGCGATCTCAGCAGCCGGCGGCCGCCGCCACCGCGTCTGAGGATCCGCAGCGTGGCCGCGGGCGTGAGGATCATCCACCGCAACAAGTCGCGCCGACGCAGGTGCTTCGCCGCGAACAGCAACCGGTTGCGGGCGTTGTAGTACATGTACAGGTCGGACTTGCCGGCCACACCCTGCGTGCCGCCGACGTCGTGCACGGCCTTCAGATCGTGCCGTACCTCGAGCCGGCCGCCCGCGGCCACGCACCGCCGGCTCAGATCGACGTCCTCCCAGTACAGGAAGTAGTCCGGGTCGAATCCACCGATCCGGTCCCACAGCTCGGCGTGCATCATCAGGCAGGCGGCGGTCAGCCAGCCGTTCTGGGCAATGGCCGCGTCCGCCGATCGCCCGACGTCGCCGCTGCGGATGTTCAGATCGCTTCCGCGAAACCACACCGTGCCGTCGGGTCGGAGGATCTTCGGACTGACGGCCGTCAAGTGGGCGCCGGCGCAGGACCGCCACATCTCGTGGACCACGTCCACCGTGACCAGCGCGTCCGGGTTGAGTAGCAGGAACGTGTCGCAGCCGAGCGCTCGCGCCGTGGCGACGCCCGTGTTCGCGGCCGGTCCGAAGCCGACGTTGGTCGCCATCGGTACGAGCGTCCAGCCGCGGGCCCGTGCGAGGCGGGTGATCTCACCCCGTTCGGCCGTGGAGTGGAAGTTGTCGACCACCACGACCCGCGCGTCCAGCGCCGCGGCGTCGAGCGCGGTCAGGTTCTTCTCGAGCAGCTCGTACGAGCCGAAGGAGACGACGACGACGCCGAGCGCGCCCTCGGTAGGTGTCGCGTACTCGTCGATCTCAGCGGCTGCGCTCATGGCGAAACCGCCGCCGCCTCGACAACCGGCTGGGGGCGGGCATATTCGCTGAAGGTCCGCCCGTAGGCACCGGCGATCATGCCGGCGCCACGGCTGATCGTGCGACGTCCGCGAGCACGCATGGCAACCGAGCCGGCCGCCGCGCCGGCGATCACGCGGACCGCGCCACCGGCAAGTCGCACCAGGCCACGAAGCGTCGCCGCGACCCGCACGGACAGGCGCCTGCCTCGAGAGCCGCACAGAGCCAACGCCACCCGCGACGCCGTGTTGCCGGTGCGGAACGCGCGCCGCAGCACCCAGTCCCGCGACACGCGCGCGGCGGGAACGCGGTCGACAACCACCGCCTCGGCGCACCACACCATGCGCAGGCCGTGTTCGACGAGCTTCCGACTGAACAGGGTGTCGGAGCCGCCGGTCAGTCCGAACGCTTCATCGAACCTCAGCCGGTGCGGTTTGATCTGGTGGAGGTCCAGCAGGAGGTTGTTCGTCGCGGCGACAGCGATCGGCGCTCCGGTAGGCAGGTTCCGGCGGACGAAGAACCGACCACCGACAATCCATTCGTCCGGCTCGGTCTCGAAGGTCGACACCACTGGGCCGGCGACGGCCGCGGCGTCGAGCGACTTGCTGGTCTCGAGCAGCCCCCTCAGCCAGCCCGGCTCCGGGTGCTCGTCGTCGTCGATGAACACCAAGAACCGTGCCGAGGCCGCCTCGTCGATCGCCCGGTTACGGGCCGCCGCGATGCCTGGGACCGGTTCGCCTACGTATCGCAGGTTAGGCACGTCCAGCATCCGCACGACATCGCGGGCACTACCATTCGGATCGTTGTCAACGACCAACACGTCGGCCGCGGGACTCACCGACGCGGCCTCGCGCAGCACGAGGGGCAACGCGGTCGCAAGATCCGCCGTTCGCCGATACGTGATCACCGCAATCAACACCGCGGCATGACTAGGTTCTGCTGCCGAATCCATATCCGCCCCCCTTACATCCAACCAGCTGCCGGGCCGCCCCCGGCAGATGTCACCCTGTCGGCGGCGAAGTGATCGTCAGATGCTGGAACTGAGCCGTGACAGGCATGTTGGTCGACGACGCCGACAGGTAGGCGAGCAGTCCGGCCGCACCGGCCCCGAGCGGGGACGTGGCGTCGGTGGCGCTCACCTGCCATGACGTGGGCTCCGTCGCGCTCGGGTCCCACAGCTTGCCGGTGAGGCTCACCGAGGCGTCGCCGCTGACCTGCAACCGCATGCGCAAGAACTGCCCAGCAACGAACGTCAAGCCGGTCACGGTCTGAGTCACCAGCACCGTTTCCGTGCCGCTAGCGACCACCTTGGTCAGCGACAGCTGCACAGCGCCCGTGCTGAGCACCTTCGCGCGCAGCCGGTATTCCGACTTGTCAGTGCCGCCCGCGCGCCGTGCGGCGACATAGACGTACGCACCGCCGCCCGTGGCCGGCTTGTCCAGGGTGAAGTCCACGACCGAGTTCGTGTCCTTCAGCGCCGCGCCGTTCAGGTAGGCGGTGGGACTGGCCCCCGCGGCCTTCAGCGCCATGCGAGCGGCGTTGCCCGAGACCGTGTAGTTCGCGGCCGTGCCGCCTACCGACCAGGCTCCACCGGTGTCAGCCGTTCCCCAGCCGCCTGCCGTCGTGCGACCGAACTGATCGGCTGCGTACGTGACGATGGCCTGGACCGAAATCTGGGCCGTCACGAAGCCGGTCGCGCCCTGGTTGTCGGTCACGGTCAACGTGACCGGGTAGGTGCCCGACGCCGCGAAGGTATGCGATGCCGTGCTGCCTGTACTCGTGCCGCCGTCACCGAAGTCCCAAGCGTAGGAGGACACGGAGCCGTCGGAATCGAATGACGTGGATCCGTCGAACGAGCACGTCAGCATCGTGCACGACTTCGTGAAGACCGCGGTCGGTGACTGGTTCGGCGCCGGAGCGACCGTCACCGAATGGCTGACCGGGTTCGTCGCGCCCTGGTTGTCGGTCACCGTCAACGTCACGTTGTACGAACCGTCGGCCGCATAGGTGTGCGAGGCACTGGCACCGGTACCCGTGGTGCCGTCACCGAAGTCCCACGCATAAGAGGCAACCGAACCGTCGGGATCCGAAGACGTCGAACCGTCGAACGAGCACGCCAAGTTGGTGCAC
>JAODNL010000487.1 GCA_025465405.1 Pseudonocardiales bacterium
GAAGCCGTCCGGGCCAAGGGCGACGGCCTGCAGCGCCGGGCTGTCCCAGACCATGCAGATCGGCACGTCGCAGTTCTCGGCAACCACCCGCGGCGTCAGCCCGACATGCGCTCCGGCGGCCCGTAGCCCCTCGGCCTTGGCCGGGGTGCGGTTGTAGACCGTCACCTCGTGGCCCGTGTCGAGCAGCCGTTGCGCGAAGCGCGACCCCATCGCGCCGGTGCCGATCACGCCGACCGTCAGCAGTTGTGGTGCGTCACCCATGTGCGGCCTCCTCGGCCTGTCGGGCCTTGCTCCGGCCCAGGACCTGGTCGACCAGCGCCTGGCAGGAGCCGAGGTAGGACTCGGGGACGAGCAGCGTCTCGAGCTCGGCCCGGCTGATGCGGGCACCGATGGACTCGTCGTCCAACAGAGTGTCGCGCAGGGTGCGCCCGGATTCCCAGGCTTTCATCGCGGCCGTGTAGACGACTTCGTGGGCCTCGGACTTCCCGAGGGTGCCCGCGAGATGCATCATCGCCGCCTCGGACAGCATGAGGTCACCGAGCTGGTGCAGGTTCCGCTTGATCGCCTCGGGATGGACGATCAGCCCGCCGAGCAGCTGGGTGGTCCGCTCGATCAGGCCGGCCGCGAGGATGAACGTCTCGGGCACGACGGACCATTCGACGCCCCACATCGTCATGTCGCGCTCGTGCTCCTGAAGCATCGCCGCGAGCATGTCGGCCGGGGCGTGCCGGTTCAGGATGGCGTTGGAGATCACGAACTCGGCGAACATCGGGTTGCGCTTGTGCGGCATCGTGCTGCTGCCGACCTTGCCGAGCAGGAAGGGCTCCTCGAGCTCGGCCACCTCGGTGCGTTGCAGTACCCGGATCTCGTTGGCGATCTTGCCGCACGTGGCCGAGACCATCGCCAGGACGCAGATCAGCTCAGCGAGGTTGTCCCGCGCGGTGTGCCAGGCGATGTCCGGCGTGCCGAGGCCGAGGCGGTCCATCATGCGGCGGATCAGCTCCGGGCCGTGCGGGCCGAAGGACGCCATCGAGCCGACCGCTCCGCCGAGTTGGCCGACGAGCACCCGCGGTCGCACGGCCTTGACGCGCTCGAGGTGACGCTCGGCCTCGGCCAGCAGCACGGCGAACTTGAAGCCCAGCGTGATCGGCAGCGCGTGCTGGGCGTGGGTACGCCCGACCATCGGCAGGTCGCGGTAGTGCTCGGCCAGCCCCGACAGCGTGTCGATGAGCTGGCGCAGGCTGTGCTCGGTGAGGTCGAGGGCGCTGCGACACTGCAGCACGAGCCCGGTGTCGACGATGTCCTGGGTCGTGGCGCCGTAATGCACCCAGGCACCCGCCTCACCGCTGTTCTCCGCGAGCACCCGGATGACCGGCACGAGTGGGTGCGCCGTGCGCTCGACCTCGATGGCAATGGCGTCGAAGTCCCAGCCGTCAGAGACGGCCGCGGCCCGGATCGCGCGAGCCGCCGCGGTCGGGACGATGCCGAGGTCCGCCTGCGCCTCCGCCAGGGCGACCTCGGCGTCGAGCCAGGCCTGCACCGTGGCGCGGTCGGTGAAGACGTTGCGCACCTCGGGCGAGGCGAACAGCGAGCCGAGCACGCGCGAATCGATGAGGTGGGCGGGAGCAACTTCGGGGCTCATCGCGCGCTCCCGTGTCCGGACATCATCTGTTGCCGCACCTCCCCCGCGGCCACCAGCCGCGTCACTTCGCTCGTCATGCCGACCCCCGACCCGGCGGCGCGATTGGCCCGCACGGGGGTGTGCAGCTTGCTTCCCGTTCTCATACGCGGTCCCTGACGTTCCGGTCCCGGCCGTAAAGGGCGGTCACGCAGACGATCACCGCGCCGAGCACGGCCTGCTGGGCCGCTGAGCTGAGCGACTGCCCGACCAGCAAGGTGGTGAGCTCGACGAGCGTCAACGAGCCGAGCACGGTGCGAAAGACTCCCCCGCGCCCGCCGAGCAGCGAGGTCCCACCGATGACTACGGCGGCGATACTCAGGAACAGGTACGGATCGCCGACGGTGAACAAGCCGGCGCCGGTGAATCCGGCCAGCAGGAACCCGGCCAGGCTGGCGAGCGCGCCGCTGAGGCCGAAGCACACGGCGGAGATCGTGCGCTCGCTGACAAGCATCAGTTCGGCGGCCTGCCGGTTGGCGCCGAGCATGAAAATCTGCCGTCCGGGCCGGCTGCGGCGGATGAACACCTGGGCGACCACAGCCAGCGCGAGCCACAGGATGACGACGGGCGCCACGGGCAGCGGGCCGGTACTCGACGCCGCCGAGGTGAACTTCGTCAACCAGCTCGGCGCGCTGCCGCTCAACGTCGCGTTCGTCCAGATCAGGACGGCCCCGCCGACGACCGAGCCCGTGGCCAACGTGACCACGAGCGGCGGCAGGTGCCACACGCTGGTGACCAGTCCGTTGACCGCCCCGACGAGCAGCCCGATCACGAGGACGATCGCGATGACCTCGACGGAGTTCATGCCTTCGCCGCTCAGCCGCGCGCCGATGACGTTGCCGGCCCCGATGAGGGCGGGGACGGACAGGTCGATCCCGCCGATCAGGACGACGAACGTCTGACCGAGCGCCGCAATGCCGAGGAACGAGGCGATCACCAGCATCGCCTTGACGGAGTACGGCTGGGCGAAGCCGGGGACCGCCGCCTTGCCGACCAGGAAGATGGCGACGACGGTGACGATCTGGATCGGCCCGTTGGTTAGGGCGCCCCGCGTCCGGGGCGAGATCTCGAGCAGTTTCCGCACTCGGGGCGGTACGACGGTCGTGATGGCGGACATCAGGCCACTCCCACTCTCGGACGGGCGGTCAGCCGGCTGGCGAGTGCGGCGTTCGCGCAGACCGCGAACAGCAGCACGGCTCCGTAGACGACCTGGATCCAGAGCGAGGACACCTTGAGGCTCGACAGCATGGTCTGGATGAGGAACAGCGAGCTGGCGCCGAGCATCGGGCCGACCATGGTGCCCCGGCCCCCGATGAGTGGGTTACCGCCGAGAGCCACCGCTGCGACGGCCGCGAGCGTGTACTGCCTACCCACGGTCGGGTCGCCGGAGCCGATCAGCACGCTGAGCCCGATGCCGGCCAGTGCTGCGAACACGCCGCCGCTGGCGTAGGCGAGGCAGAGCACGCGCGACACCCGCACGCCCGAGGTGAACGCCGCCCGGTCGTCGCTGCCCGTGGCAAGGATCGTCCCGACCGCGCCCCGATAGCGCAGGATCCGCCAGAGGACGAGCGCGCCCACGACCAGCAGCAGCGAGCGCGGCAGGTAGCCACCGAGCCACGCGCCGGACAGGTACGTGACCCAGGTCGGGACGACGCCGACCGGCTGGGGCATGACCACGAGGGCCAGCCCGCTGAGGACGAGATACGACCCGAGGGTGACGACTACCGGCTGCAGCCGCCCGTAGGCGATCGCGATCCCGTTGACCAAGCCGGTGACCGCGCCGATGGCCAGCATCAGCGGCAGGGACAGCCACACACTGCCGAGGCTGTGCGGGACCAGCACTCCGACGAGCACCACGTTGACGAAGCCGAGCAGCGGCCCGACGGACAGGTCGATACCGCCGCGCCCGGACATCACGGCCGGCACGCTGGCCATGGCGACGAGCACGGAGGGCACGAGCAGGTTGACGGTGTTGGGCAGCTGGTGGCCGCTGAGCATCGTCGGCGAGAGCCCGAGGTTCACCGCGAGCAGGACGACGACGAGCGCTATGACCACGGTGAGCGGAGACCGGCGCACCGTGGCGACGACGTTGGTGAGAACCGCCATGTCAGTGACCTCCGGTCGGCGCGGTCGGCGCGGTCGGCGCAGTCGGCGCGGTCGGCGCGGTCGGCGCGGTCGGCACCGCGGGCCGGCCGAAGTACGCCGACACGAGGGATTCAGGCGTGACGTCGTCGCCGGCGAGCTCGGCCGACAGCGAACCGTCGTGGAACACCAGGACTCGGTCCATCAGGTGGACGAGCTCGTCGACTTCGCTGGACAGCATGACCACGGCCGCGCCGGCGTCGGCCAGCCCGCGGAACACTTCGTACAGCTCGTGCTTGGTCTTGAGGTCGACTCCGCGGGTCGGGTCGTTGAGCAGGATGACGCGCGGTTCGGCGGCCAGCCAGCGGGCGATGATCACCTTCTGCTGGTTGCCGCCACTGAGCCGTCCGATCGAGTCCTGACGGCCCGGCGTGAAGTTGACGGTGCGCGCGTCGCGCTGGAAGCGGGTCTTCGTCCGGCGCGGGCGCAGCACGCCCCCGATCCGGTCCCGGTCGAGTGTCGGCATGCTGTAGTTGTCGATGATCGGCAGCACGTCGGCCATGCCTTCGACCTTGCGGTCGCGCGGCACGTAGACCACGCCCCGGGCGACGCCGCCGCGGTAGGTCGTGACCGCCGCCGGGTCGTCGTCGGCGCGTCCCTTCGGGCCGGCCACGTGGACGCTGCCTGAATGCGGGGTCTGCAGCCCGGCCAGGCAGCGGATCAGCTCGTCCTGGCCGTGCCCCTCGAGCCCGGCGAGGCCGACGATCTCGCCCCGGCTGACCGTGGCCGCGAACGGCCGGGTGCCCGGGCGCAGGCTGACGTCCTCGAGCCGGACCGCCGCGGAGCCGCGACGTACCGTGCCGGTGCGCCGGGCCCCGGCCTCGACGTCGCGGCCGGAGATCAGGCGGATCAGTTCCCGGGCATCGGCCTCGCCGCGGCGGCGGACCCCGACGACCTGACCGGTGCGCAGGGCGACGAAGCGGTCGGCGATGGCCATGACCTCGTCCATGCGGTGCGAGATGAACAGGCAACCCATGCCGTCCGCGGCGCGCCGGCGCACCTCCGCGAACAGGCGGTCGCGCAGCTCGACGTCCAGCGTGGACGTCGATTCGTCGAGGACCAGAAGCTTCGGGTCACGCAGCAGGGCGCGGACGACCACGCAGATCTGCTGCTCCATCAGGGTCAGCTCGCCGAGTGGACGGTCGAGGTCGACGTCGTGACCGGCCAGTCGGTGCCAGGCCTCCGACGCGAGTCGCCGGCGGCCGGTCACGGCCGTGCGCGACAGCACCGGCGAGCCGTGGCCGAGCCAGAGGTTGTCGAGTACCAAGCGGTCGCGGGCGGCGAGGATCTCCTGGAACACGGTGACGATGCCGGCAGCGAGCGCCGCGCGGGGCGAGCGCAGGCGCACGGCTGTGCCGGCGACGAAGATCTGCCCCTCGTCCGGGCTCAGTACGCCAGAGAGCAGTTTGACGAGCGTGCTCTTGCCCGACCCGTTCTCGCCGAGCAGGGCGACGACCTCGCCCGGCGCGACGCTCAGGCTGCCGTCGACCAGCGCCCGGGTGGCGCCGAACCGCTTGCTCAGTCCACGGACCTCGACGATCGCGGGGGCCGCCCCCGGCGTCCCAGCGACGTCGGAGCTGGTCGTTTCGAGGGTGACGGCCCGGATCTCACTGTTGATCACAGAGCACTCCTCTCCGGTCGCGGACTCCGATCTTGGAATCCTTTCCATCCGTTTGCACGCTACCTCGCTCTACCGCTCAACGGAAGAGGCATTTTACAGCAGTATTGTCGCGACGATTCGGGCGTATTGCGACTGGCATCGTTTCCATCGCTTCTCGTCCGGTCACGCCAGATCACCCCGGGCGGGCGCGAACACCTCGAGCGTCTCGGCGTCCGTGATCGCGCGGGTCTCGTGCGGCAGCCAGGCTGGAAGCCGCACCGCGTCACCCGCATCGAGGGTCACGGTGCTCGACTCCCCCGCCCCGAGCGTCACCGCCAGGGTGCCTGTGACCACGTGGATGTACTGCTCGTGTTCGTGCTCGTGCCGGGGCAACGCGGCGCCGGCCGCGAATCGCAGCCGCAACACCGTGAAGCCGTCCGCCTGGCTCACGTGCCGCTGCACTCCGGGCAGCGCTTCGGGGTAGGGCGCATCGATCCGGCGGTCGACGAGAGCATCCACATCGGCGGAGGTCATGACGCGACGAAGTTCGCCAGGCCACCGTCCACCGCGAGTAGCTGTCCGGTCACGTAGGACGCGCGGTCCGAGGCGAGGAACACGATGACGTCGGCGACCTCCTCCGGCACGGCCCACCGCCCGAGGCGCACCGTCAACCGGTCCTGGAAGTCGTGCATGAACTCATCACCCGTCAGGCCCAGCGGCGCGCCCAGGCGAACGGCGTTCTCCTCCCAGGCCTCGGTGCGGATCAGCCCGGGCGACACCGCGTTCACGTTGACGCGGGCCGGCGCGAGCTCGTGCGCCAAGTAGCTCGTCATGGCTCCGATAGCCGCGTTGGCCATTCCGCTCGCTGATGAGTTGGGCAGTAGGGACCGGCCGGATACCCCGGAGATGTTGACGATGCGGCCCGTGCCGTCCTGCGGCAGGTGCGGCGCGACCGCCCGGGCCATGCGGAGCATCCCCATCGTCTTGGTGTCGAACGTCGTCATCCACTTCGTGTCGGGCGATCCGAGGATCGGCGCACCCTGCAGGATCGGCCCGGCGTTGTTCACCAACACGTGGATCGGCCGGCTTCCCGCGGCGGTCGCCTCTTCGACCGCCGCGTCGACCGACTCCTGGTCGGTGACGTCCAGTCGCACTCCCGACACGCGGTCCGGGCCGGCGGTCTCGGCGAGTTTCACCACGGCCGACTCGATGTCGTCACGATTTCGGGCGGCGATCACCACCTTGGCCCCCTCGCCGAGCATCCGCTCGGCGGTGGCGAGGCCGATGCCTCGTGAGCCGCCGGTGACGATGACGGTGCGGTCCTGCAGACCGGTCAGCATGAGAGAACGTCCTTAGCAGATGGAGGGTTGGTCAGCATGTCCGGTCGGGTCACCATGAGCCGGACGGCTGCCACGTCCCGCCCAGACACGCGCCGTCGGTGTGGGTGACGAGGTAGTCGCGGGAGGACTCCGCCAGCTGGCGGACGACCTTGGCGTCGGCTCCGGTGAGCACACCGTCGCGCTTCACCACGCGTCCAGCGACGAGGATCGTGTCGATGTTGGACGTGTTCGCGGCCAGCGCGACCGAGGCAACCGGGTTGTTGACCGGGAGCATGTTCAACCGGTCGGTGCGGATCAGGAGCAGGTCCGCATCCTTGCCCGGCGTGATCGACCCGGTGCGGTGCTCGAGCTTGAGCGCGCGCGCTCCTTCGATCGTCGCGAACTCGAGCACGTCCCGGGCGGTGATCGACAGCGTCTCGGGCTTGCCGCCGGCGCGGATGATCGCGTCGTTGTCCAGCGCCCGCTGCATCGCGAGAGTCGCTCGCATCGCGGTGAACATGTCGCCGCCGATGCCCGTACAGACATCGACCGACAGCGAGGGGCGGACGCCGGCCGCGACGAGGCGCCCGGTCGGCGGGTAGCCGTGGCCCATGTGCATCTCGACCTCGGTGGCGACGGACGCCGTGCCACCCGAGTCGGCGATCATCGCCAGCTCGTCGTCGTGCAGGCGGCTGCAGTGCACGTAGGTGGTGTCGGGGCCGAGGATGCCGCGCTCGGCCAATTGCGCCACCGGACGGTCGGCGAAGCCGGCTACCCCGATGTGGACGCTGATCGGGACGCCGAGGTCGCGGGCGGTCGCCCAGTCGTCGACGGACCGATCGACCGTGCCGAAGTCGGGCCCGCGCAACGCGGCCGCGAGGGTGATCCGTCCGTGGCCGGGCAACGTCAACTCGTTCAGGCGGCGCAGGTCCGACCAGTCGGCGTGGCTGTCGCCGTCGAACCAGATCGGAGCGCCGTTGCCGTAGGCGTAGACCGCGCGCATCCCGGACTCGTCCAGTGCCGCCACGGCGGCATCGGTGTGCTCGGGCGTCATGATCGCGCAGTGCGACCAGTCCAGGATCGTCGTGATCCCGTGGTCGAGCGCCTCGAGGGCGCCCAGCAGGTTGCCGGCGTAGACGTCCTCAGGGCGGTAGATGGGAGCCAGCGCGCCGAGCACGCCGACCAGGTACTGCGAGAGCGTCCAGTCGGCCGCGATGTTGCGCATGGCCGTCTGCCAGAGATGGCGGTGCGTGTCGATGAACCCGGGCACGACGATGCGGTCGGTCCCGTCCAGCACTTCCGCGTCGGGGACGGACAGCCCCCGGGCGACGGCGGTGATCACACCGTCCTCGATCAGTACGTCGCAGTCGGCCACGTCGCCGATCGACGGCTCCATGGACAGCACCCAGGCGGCACGCTTCACGAGGGTTGTGGTCACATCGGATTCCCTTCGACGAGGTGGAGTCCGCCGGCCGGCCCGAGGACTCAGGACCGGCCGGCGGCGGCTGTTAGGACAGCGGAGCCAGGGCCTTCGGCGTGGTGAAGAACGCGCCCATCTGGCTCGCCGGGAAGAACGGGACGTTCGGCGGCGCCGGCGCCTGGTCGGCCGAGGACGCGGTCCAGCCACTCTGCACCCAGGCGTTCAGCGCGGTCGCGCCGGTCACCTGCGGCGGGTTGGCCACGATCGCGTCGAACTTCGGCCCCTGACCCTGCAGGGTGGCGATCGCGACGAGGAGGGCGGCGTCGATCGTCTGCTCCGGGGGGATCGTCGAAGCGACGTACTTGTCCGAAAGCTTGTCCTTCAACGCGACGAGAGAGCCCTTGTCCGGGTTCGCGTCACCGATCGGCATGAGCTGGTGACCAGTCTGTTGGACCGCCTGCATGATCGCGCTGGTCATGCCGCCACTGTTGACCACGGCCGCGAGCGGAGCCGGGTGGGTGGACAGGTACTGGAGCGTGACCGTCTTGGCGGTCGCCTCGCTCCACTGCCCCTCGACCGAGCCGGTGACCTTGACGTTCGGGCACTGCTTGAATCCTGCGCTGTACCCGGCAGCCAGCGCCGCGCTGGCCGGAGCACCGTTGATGCCGTTGACGAGCAGCACGTTGCCCTTGCCGTTGATCATCTTGGCGATGCCGGCCGCGACGAGCTCACCGGTGAGCAGGTAGTTGCCGTCGACGTTGATCGCGTAAGGCGAGGTGACGTGCGAGGCGACCGTGATGAACGGGATGCCGGCGTCGTAGGCCTGCTTGATGACCCCGTTGAACGCCGTCGGCGAGTTCGGGATCGCAATGATCGCATCGACGTGCTGGTTGATCATGCTGCTGATCTGCTGGAT
>JAODNL010000506.1 GCA_025465405.1 Pseudonocardiales bacterium
AGACGTTCCTGGGCAGCGATGTTGCCGCGTTCATCGAGTACACCCGCGAGGCCGTCGAGCTCGGCCAGGACCAGGTCGTCGAGATCCGCCGCGATGGGTACACGATCACCGGCTTCGACGGCTCGCCCGTCGAGGGCCGCCCGTTCCACATCGACTGGGACCTCGCGGCGGCCGAGAAGGGCGGCTACGGCTACTTCATGCTCAAGGAGATCCAGGAGCAGCCCGCAGCCGTGCGGGACACCCTGCTCGGCCACCTCGTCGGCGGGCACATCGTGCTCGACGAGCAGCGCCTCGATCACCAGGAGCTGCGCGACATCGACAAGGTGTTCGTCGTCGCGTGTGGCACCGCCTACCACGCCGGCCTGATCGGCAAGCAGGCGATCGAACACTGGACCCGTATCCCGGTCGAGGTCGAGATGGCGTCGGAGTTCCGCTACCGCGACCCGGTGCTGGACCGGCAGACGCTCGTCGTCGCGATCAGCCAGTCCGGCGAGACTGCCGACACCCTCGAGGCGGTACGCCACGCCCGGCAGCAGCGGGCGAAGGTCCTCGCGATCTGCAACACCAACGGCGCGCAGATTCCGCGCGAGTCCGACGCGGTGCTCTACACCCACGCCGGTCCGGAGATCGGGGTTGCGGCGACGAAGACGTTTCTGGCGCAGGTCGCCGCCGTTGAGCTGGTCGGGCTCGCGCTGGCCCAGGCCCGTGGCACGAAGTACGGCGACGAGGTCGCGCGCGAGTTCGAGACCCTGTGCACCGTGCCGGACGCGATCGCGCGCACCCTCGAGCTGGTCGATCCGGTGCGCGCCCTGGCCCGGGACATTGCCGGCTCCAAGGCGGTTCTGTTCCTCGGGCGGCACGTCGGATACCCGGTCGCGCTCGAGGGCGCGCTCAAGCTGAAGGAACTCGCGTACATGCACGCCGAGGGATTCCCGGCCGGCGAGCTCAAGCACGGCCCGATCGCACTCGTCGAGGAGGGCGTGCCGGTCGTCGTCATCATGCCCTCGCCCACCGGCCGGCCGGTGCTGCACCAGAAGATGTTGAGCAACATCGCCGAGGTGAAGGCCCGGGGGGCACGCACCATCGTCATCGCCGACGACGGCGACTCCGCGGCGCGTGAACACGCCGATCATCTGATCGCCGTGCCGCCCGTGCCGACCCTGCTCTCGCCGTTCGTCGCCACCGTCCCGCTGCAGGTGCTCGCCGCCGAGATCGCGCAGGCCCGCGGGTACGACGTGGACAAGCCTCGTAACCTGGCCAAGTCCGTCACCGTCGAGTAGTGGCTCGGTAGGCTGCGACGTGTGACGGACTCGCCTGGGACCACGTCGGTAGATCTGCTCATCGTGGGTGCCGGGCCGGTCGGCCTGTTCGGGGCCTACTACGCGGGTGTGCGCACCCTGTCCACCGCGGTCCTCGACTCGCTCGAGGAGCCCGGCGGCCAGATCACCGCGATGTACCCCGAGAAGGCGATCTTCGACGTTGCCGGCTTCCCGGCGATCCGGGGCCGGGAACTGGTCGAGCAGCTGCTCAAGCAGGCTGCCCCGTTCTCGCCCAACTACCTGCTCGGACACCAAGCGGTCGAGCTCGAGCGCGGTGACGGCGGGTTCGCGGTGACTACGTCGCAGGGCCTGCGTGTGGAGTGCCGCGCGATCGTCGTCACCGGCGGCATCGGCACGTTCACGCCGCGGCCGCTGCCCACCGGCAGTGACTATCTCGGCCGCGGCCTGGTGCATTTCGTGCCCGACCCGTCGGCCTACGAGGGCCAGCACATCGTGGTGGTCGGCGGCGGCGACTCTGCGCTGGACTGGGCGCTCATGCTCGAGCCGATCGGCAAGTCGGTGACGGTGGTCCACCGGCGCGCCGAGTTCCGCGCCCACCCGCACTCGGTCGGCCTGCTCAAGTCGTCGTCGGTCTCGCTGCTGACCGACGCGCAGATCTCCGCGGTGCGCGGCGACCCCAACGTGTCGGAGATCGACATCGCCGTCGACGGCGAGGTCCGCACGATGCCCTGCGACCGGCTCGTCGCGGCGCTCGGGTTCACCGCGAATCTCGGTCCGCTCATGGAGTGGGGCATCGAGATCCGCAAGCGCCAGATCGTCGTCGACACGGCCGGCCGTACGACGGTGCCGGGTATCTACGCGGCCGGCGACATCGTCGACTACGACGGCAAGGTGAAGCTCATCGCGACGGGCTTCGGCGAGGTGGCGACGGCGGTGAACAACGCGACGGCCTACCTGAACCCGAATGTGTCCGCCTTTCCGGGTCACCTCTCCGACTACGCGCCGCCCGGCGCGACCGGCTCGCCGACTGCATGATCGTGGGCGTCGGCATCGACGTGGTGCCCGTGGCGCGCTTCGCCGAGGCGCTGGACAGAACGCCGACCCTGGCCGCACGGCTGTTCAGCGACGAGGAACTCGTCACGGCGTCGGGAGCGGCCCGATCCGCGGAGTCGCTGGCCGCGCGGTTCGCCGCGAAGGAGGCGCTCGCCAAGGCGCTCGGTGCCGGCGGCGGCATGGCCTGGACGGACGCGGAGGTGCACACCGACGACCGAGGGCGCCCGTCGCTGACCGTGCGCGGGACGGTCGCCGAGCGGGCCGCGACGCTGGGTGTCACGCGGTGGCACGTGTCGATGTCCCACGACGGCGGGATCGCCGCAGCGACGGTGATCGCCGAATCCGGCCCCTAACCCCGTGATCAAGACCGAGTAGTGGCTGCCCTGGCGGCCATTAGGTGGTCTTGATCAACGTCTATCGACAGGAGCGAGCCGATGCAGGGCGTGTACTCGGTCGAGGACGTGCGCGCCGCGGAGCAGGCCCTGATGGCCGTTTTGCCGCCGGGCGCGCTGATGCAGCGCGCGGCCCACGCCCTGTCCGTCCACTGCGGTCAGTTGCTCGGACGGGTGTACGGATCCCGGGTGGCCCTGCTCGTCGGCGCCGGTAACAACGGCGGCGACGCGCTGTTCGCGGGGGCGCGGCTGGCCGCGCGCGGGGCTCGGGTCACCGCGCTGCTGCTCGACGGCAAGCGAGCGCACGCCGAGGGACTGCTCGCGCTCGACGCCGCGGGTGGTCGCATCGCGGGCGCGGATGCCCGGCTGCTCGACGGCGCCGACCTCGTCGTCGACGGCATCGTGGGCATCGGAGGTCGTGGTGGCCTGCGCGGTGCCGCGATCGAGCTGGCCGAGGCCGCCGCCGACCGGCCGACGGTGGCGGTCGACATCGCGTCCGGTGTCGACGCAGACACGGGCTGGGCCGGCGACGCCGCGATCCGCGCTGACGTCACGGTGACCTTCGGGGCGTTGAAGCCCGGCGTGGTGGTCGGTGCGGGCGCGGAGCTCGCCGGCCAGCTGCGGCTCGTCGACATCGGGCTCGGTCCGTACCTGCCGGCCGCGCGCACGCACCTGCTCGAGGCCGCCGACGTCCGGGCGATCCTGCCGCAGCCGGAGGGCCGTGACGACAAGTACACCCGCGGCGTCGTGGGTGTGGCCGCCGGTTCCGAGCAGTACGCCGGCGCCGGTGTGATGGCAACCGGCGCCGCCGTGCACGGCGGCGCCGGAATGGTCCGCTACATCGGGTTCGCACCGGACGCCATCCGCACGCGGCACCCCGAGGTCGTCGTGCATCCGGACGCGAAGCCGCACGACGTTCGCGTGCAGGCGTGGGTGGTCGGTCCGGGCCTCGGTACGGACGACACGGCGATGGCACTGCTGTCCGACGTCCTGCGTACCGACGTGCCGGCGGTCGTCGACGCGGACGCGATCACACTCGTCGCCCGGTCGCCGGGCCTGCTGCGCGGACGCACGGCGCCGACCGTCCTCACCCCGCACGACCGCGAGTTCGCCCGGATCGCCGGGCAGCCGGGCGCGGATCGGATCGGGGCCACCCGACGCGCAGCGCGCGACCTCGGGGCGAGCGTCCTACTCAAGGGCAACGCGACCGTGATCGCCGATCCGGACGGCACGGCCTACGTCAACCCCACCGGCACGCCCTGGCTGAGCACAGCGGGCACCGGGGACGTGCTCAGCGGGCTGATCGGGTCGCTGCTCGCGACCGGCCTCAGCGCGCCGCTGGCAGCCGCCGTCGGTGCCTACGTCCACGGTGTCGCCGGGCAGCGGGCGGCCGCCGACGGGCCGCCGACCGCCATCGACGTGCTCAACCAGGTGCGCGGTGCGATCCGCGCGATCGAGACGGCCTGATCAGGCCGGATGCTGGACCCGATCGACGGCCGCCACCGCGACGATCACCGCCAGTGCGGCGATCGACAGCACGACCGCCGCGACATGCGGTGCCACCGCCAGCAGCACGGCCAGCACGGCGATCGCCACGAGGCGGGACGTCGGAACGACGCGCCAGACCACCGCCTTGAACAGCGCATGTCCGCCGAGGAACAGCGCCGTCCCGCCGAGCACCAGCCAGGCCGTCGACATGCGGCCGCGGACCGTCGGGTCGGCCAGCACCTGCTCGTCGGCGGCCGCCGCGACGATGATGCCGGCAACGATCAACGGGTGAATCCAGTGAAAGGCGTCGCGCGCCAGGCGGCCGGGATCGGAGGCCGTCTCGATCGCACGGGCACTGTCTTCGGCCGACCGGTCGAAGTACAGCCACCACAGCCCGACCGTGCCGGCGAACACGGTCAGGAAGGCGACGACCTTCGTCGCACTCAGGTGCTGACCGGACAGCGTGGTGCCAGTGACCACGAGTGATTCGCCCAGTGCGATAAGGACGAACGCCTGGCAGCGCTCGGCGAAGTGGCCGCCCTCGATCGTCCACTCGTCGGTGGTCGAGCGGCCGAGACCCGGCGTGTAGAACCCGAGGACGCCACCGATCAGGTCGATCGCGATCGCCCCCGCCCACAACAGCTCCCGCCCGTGTCCGTGCGCCGCCGCACCCACGAGCACCACGGCACTGCTCGCCGCGCTCCAGCACAGGATCCGCCAGAAGGTCATCTGAAGCTGCTCGCCGCGCAGCGCGTAGACCACGAACAGGCAGCGCCCGATTTGCATGGCGGCGTACGCGGACGCGACGAGCAGCCCGCGTCCGTGGAACGCGTCCGGGATCGCCAACGACAGCACCAGGCTGCCGAGCATCAGCGCCAGCAGCATCGCGCGCACGGACTGCAGGCGTGGATCGAGGTAGTTGGTGGCCCACGTCGTGTAGACCCACACCTGCCAGACCATGGCCAGCAGCACGACCGTCTGGATCGCGCCGTCAACGCTCGTGTGCCGTACCAGCAGGTGCGACAGCTGGGTGACGGCGAACACGTACACCAGGTCGAAGAACAGCTCGACGTTGGTGACCTGCTCGTCGCCGTCGCCCGATCGCAGCATGCTGCCGCGCTGAGGCCGACTCACCTCGCTCACTATGCCGCGTCGTCGCGCCGGATCCTCGCGAGCCGTTTGACAGACTGGACGCATGCTGCGCGCCGAAGCCGTCGTCGACCTGGCCGCGATCCGCGGCAACGTCGCCACACTCAAGGCCGCGACGACGGCCCAGGTGCTGGCCGTGGTGAAGGCCGACGGGTACGGGCACGGCTTGCTGCCCTCGGCCCGCGCGGCCCTGGCCGGTGGCGCCACCTGGCTCGGCACGGCGATCATCGACGAGGCGCTGGCGCTGCGGGCCGCCGGGGTCGACGCTCCGATCCTGTCGTGGCTGTGGACGCCGGCCGACGCCGACAAGGTGCAGGACGCGGTTGCCCAGGGCATCGACATCTCGGTGAGCAGCCGCTGGCAGCTGGACGTGGCGTGCCGCGCGTCTGCGTCCGTGGACCGGCCGGCCCGGATCCATCTCAAGATCGACACCGGCCTGTCGCGCAACGGCTGCACCGTCGCCGACTGGCCGGAGCTGGTCGCGGCGGCCGCCAAGGAGGTGGGGGCAATCGAGGTCGTCGGCGCGTGGAGCCACTTCGCCTACGCGGATGAGCCTGGCCACCCCACCATCGCCCGGCAGATCGAGGCGTTCCATGCCGCGCTCGACGTGGCCGACCGCGCCGGTGTTCACCCGCCGCTGCGCCACCTGGCGAACTCGGCGGCCACGCTCACCCGGCCCGAGGCGCATTTCGACCTGGTCCGTCCCGGCATCGCGATCTACGGGCTGTCGCCCGTGCCCCAGCAGGGCGACTTCGGGCTGATCCCGGCGATGACGCTGCGCTCCGGGCTGGCATCGGTGAAGCGGGTGCCGGCCGGCGAGGGCGTCTCGTACGGCCACAACTACACGACGCGCGCGGAGACGACGCTGGCCTTGGTGCCGCTGGGGTATGCCGACGGCATTCCGCGACGTGCCACCAATGTCGGGCCGATCGCGATCAACGGCACGCGCTTCACGATCAGCGGGCGGGTCTGCATGGACCAGTTCGTCGTCGACGTCGGCGACCTGCCGGTGACCGTCGACGACACAGCGGTGCTGTTCGGGTCGGGGCGAGACGGCGAGCCACGGGCGCAGGACTGGGCCGACGCGGTCGGCACGATCCACTACGAGATCGTCACCCGCGTCGGCCCGCGCGTGCCGCGCGTCTACGTCGGATGATGGCCGGCCCCCTGCACGGGCCGGGGCAACCGGCCGGGCCGCGGGCGCCCTTGACCGCCGAGCAGCGCGAGGCACTCAGCGGGCCGATCGTCACGCTGCCGACGGTCGCCGACACCCGGGCGCTGGGCACGCGGCTGGCGGCCCTGCTGCGGGCGGGGGACCTGATCGTGCTCACCGGCCCCCTCGGCGCCGGCAAGACCGCCCTCGTGCAGGGCATCGGCGCCGGTCTCGGTGTATCAGGCGCCGTCGTGTCGCCGACGTTCGTGATCGCGCGGGTGCACCGCGGGCCACTGCCGCTCGTCCATGTGGACGCGTACCGGCTCGGCTCGCTCGCGGAGGTGGACGATCTCGATCTCGACGTTGACACCGCCGACGCCGTGACCGTGGTCGAGTGGGGCGCCGGGCTGGTCGAGCAGTTGGCCGACGCCCGCCTGGAGGTGTCGATCGCCCGGGCGGCGGACTCGGAAGAGCGCACCGCCCGGCTGATGCCGCACGGTGGCGACTGGGCCGCGCGGGTCGCCGCGCTCGCCGAGCAGGCCGGCTGATCGTGCTCGTCCTCGTCATCGACACGTCGTCGGCCGCCGTCACGGCCGCTCTCGTCGACGTGTCCGGCCAGGCGACGGTCCGGGCCGAGCGCGTGACGATCAACGCACGCGGGCACGGCGAGCTGCTCGCGCCCTCGATTGCCGCGTGCCTGTCCGCCGCGGGTGTGGCGCCGGCCGAGCTGCGCGCGGTCGTGGCCGGCACCGGTCCTGGGCCGTTCACCGGGCTGCGGGTCGGGCTGGTCACCGCGGCCGTCTTCGCGGCGACGCTCGGCATCCCCACCTACGGCGTGTGCTCACTCGACGCGCTCGGCGACGCCGGTCGCGACGAACCGGCGCTGCTCGTCGCGACCGACGCCCGGCGCGCGGAGGTCTACTGGGCGCGGTACGCGCGCGGCGCACGGGTCGATGGGCCCGCCGTCAGCCGTCCGGCCGAAGTGCCGACGGACGGCATCACCGCGGTCGCGGGCCAAGGCGCCGATCTCTACGACTTCGGCGTGCCGGTACGCCCGGAGCGGTACCCGCCGCCCGGTTCGTTGGCGCGATGCGCCGCCGACCGGGTGCGCGCGAGGGCGCCGAGCGAACCGCTCGTCCCGCTGTATCTGCGGCGCCCGGACGCGGTGGCACCCGGCGCCCCGAAGGCGGTGACCCCGTGAGCCGCGGCGCGGAAATCGCGATCGTGCCGATGCGCGCGGAGCACATCGACGCGCTGATGCCTTACGAGCGCGAGATGTTCGGCGCCGAGGCCTGGACGGCAAGTGGCTACCGGACCGAGTTGGCCGACACCGAGCGCCGCTACTACCTCGCCGGGCTCACGGGCGACGAGCTGCTGGGCTGGGCCGGGGTCATGGTCATCGGCGACTCGGCGGAGATCCTCACCGTGGGCGTGATCCCGGCCGCCCGCCGCCACGGCCTGGGTCGCCGGCTGCTCGACGGCCTGCTCGACGAGGCCCGTCGCCGCGGCGCCGTCGAGGTCTTTCTCGAGGTGCGCGTCGACAACGAGGCCGCACAATCCCTTTATGCCAGCGAAGGATTCGCGCAGGTCGGGCTGCGACCCGGGTACTACGACGCCGGGCGCGTGGACGCGGTGGTGATGCACCGTGAGCTCTGACCAGCCGCTCGTCCTGGGCATCGAGACCTCCTGCGACGAGACCGGCGTCGGCATCGTCCGTGGCACGACGCTGCTCGCCGACGCAGTTGCGAGCAGCGTGGACGAGCACGCCCGCTTCGGTGGTGTCGTGCCCGAGGTGGCCAGCCGCGCGCACCTGCAGGCGATGGTCCCGACGCTGGAGCGCGCCCTCGCGACGGCTGGAGTCCGCGCCGCGGATGTCGATGCGGTCGCAGTCACCGCCGGGCCCGGGCTCGCCGGTGCGCTGCTCGTCGGCGTCGCCGCGGCCAAGGCGTACGCGCTCGCGCTCGGCAAACCGCTTTACGGGATCAACCACCTGGCCGCCCATGTCGCCGTGGACCTGCTCGAGCACGGACCGCTCGACGAGCCGTGCGTGGCGCTGCTCGTCTCGGGTGGGCACTCGTCGCTGCTCATGGTGCCGCGCGTCGGGGGCGAGGACGTCGTCGAGCTCGGCGCCACGGTCGACGACGCCGCGGGCGAGGCCTACGACAAGGTGGCCCGGCTGCTCGGGCTGCCGTTCCCCGGCGGGCCGCCGATCGACCGGCTGGCCGCCGAGGGCGATCCTGACGCGATCGCGTTCCCTCGCGCGATGCGTGAGGACGGCTTCGCTTTCTCCTTCTCCGGGCTGAAGACGGCGGTCGCGCGCTGGGTCGAGGCGCGGCGGCGGGCCGGCGAGCCGGTACCGATCGCCGACGTCGCGGCATCGTTCCAGGAAGCGGTCGCCGACGTGCTGACCGCGAAGGCGATTCGGGCGGCGGCCGACCAGGGTGTCGAGCACCTGATCATCGGCGGCGGTGTCGCGGCGAACTCACGGCTGAGGGCGCTGGCGCAGCAGCGGTGCGACGCCGCGGGCATCCGGCTGCGGGTGCCGCGTCCCGGCCTGTGCACCGACAACGGCGCGATGGTGGCGGCACTGGGCGCCCAGCTGGTGGCGCACGGCGCGACACCGTCCGCGCTGGACCTGCCCGCCGACTCCGCGCTGCCGGTCACGGACGTTCTGGTCTGATGGCAGTCATGTGGGAGGTTCGTGCGGCAGACGGCCGGCTGGACGACCTCGTCGCCTACGTCGACGCCCACGCCGATCCGTCCGCGCGCGTCTACCGGGCCGGCGGGGTCGAACCGCGCGTCGTCGTGATCGACCCGACCGAGCGCGGCGTTCCCGACGTGCCCGCCCACCTCGTTGCGCGAGCGCCGCACGCCTGGCGGTTCGACGAGGTGCCGCGCTCCGGCTGAGGTTGCGGCAACCCGCACGGCGCAGCAGAGTTCTGGCGTGGCTACGACGGACGGCGAGCGCCAGAGCAGACGGGCCGGCCTGCCGGGACCGGCCGACGCGCTCCGCATCGCACGGCGGATCAGTGCCACCGCCCGCAACGCCGCCGAGGTCGTCCGCTTCGGCGGCCTGGAGACCGGCGAGCAGCCGTCGCCGTACACGGTGGCGGCCGAGCAGCCCAACTACCGGCTGCGGCACTACTTCGCCGATGACGTGACTGCGGGCAGCACTCCGATCTTGCTCGTGCCGCCGCTGATGATGACCACCGAGGTCTGGGACGTATCGCCCGCTACGTCCGCGGTGGCCAGCCTGCACGCCGACGGCATCGACACCTGGGTCGTGGACTTCGGCGATCCCGGCCACGAGCCGGGCGGCCTGGAGCGCACGCTCACCGACCACGTCCTCGCCGTCAGCGACGCCGTCGACCGGGTACACGCAGCCACCGGCCATGACGTCGTGCTCGCAGGCTATTCGCAGGGCGGCATGTTCGCCTATCAAGCAGCGGCGTTGCGTCGCGGCAAGGCCATCGACTCGCTGGTCACGTTCGGCTCGCCGGCCGACACGACGGCCCCGCTGCCCATCCCGATCTCCCCGGACATGGCGGCTCGGCTGGCGACGGCGTTGGTCGACAGCGGAATCCTGCGCCGGCTCACCCTGCCGCGCTGGGCCGCCCGGCTGGGCTTCAAACTGCTCTCGCCGGCGAAGTCGGTGCAGGGACGCATCGAGTTCCTGCTGGCGCTGCACGATCGCGAGGCGCTGCTGCCCCGCGAACGGCAGCGCCGTTTCCTCGACTCCGAGGGCTGGACCGCCTACTCCGGCCCCGCGATCGCGGAACTGCTCGAGCAGTTCGTGACCCACAACCGGATGCTCGAAGGCGGTTTCGTGATCGACGACCGCCTCGTCACGCTCGCCGACATCGAGGTGCCGATCATGACGGTCGTCGGGAGCACCGACACGATCGGCCATCCGGATGCGGTGCGGGCCATCCGCCGGGCCGCTCCCCGCGCGGACGTGTACGAGCTGACCCTGCACGACGGCCACTTCGGGCTCGTCGTCGGCACGACGGCAACGGATCGCACGTGGCCCGCGGTCGGGGCGTGGACCCGCTGGCGAGCGGGCGTCGCGGACCTGCCCGAGGACATCGTCCCCGCCGAACAGGTCCAGTCGAGGCCACTGCTTCCGGGCGCGGGCGCGGCCGCTCTCGCGCAGGCCGCCGAGTTCGGCGTCGGCGCTACCCGAATCGTCCTGGGGACGGCCCGGCAGGCCGTACACGCCGTTCGCGGCATCGTCTCCGAAGCGCCCGCCCAGTTGCCGCGCCTGGCCCGCATCGAGCACCTCGACGCCGCGACCCGAATTTCGCTCGGGTTGCTTCTGGACGAGCAGGCGCACCGGGCCCCGGACGACGTGGTCTTCCTCTTCGGCGATCGCGCCTACCGGCATCGCGACGTCAAGCACCGCGTGGACAGTGTCGTGAAGGGCCTCGTCAGCGTCGGTATCCGGCACGGCGACCGCGTCGGTGTGCTGATGAGCACCCGGCCGAGCTCGTTCACCGTGGTCGCCGCGCTGAGCCGGCTCGGCGCGACGGCGGTGCTGCTGCGGCCGGACGGCGACCTGCGCCGGGAGACCGAGCTGGGCCGGGTCGCGTGGGTGATCTCCGATCCCGAGCACGCGGGCGGCGCCGAGTCGCTGGAGGACGTGACGTGGTGCGTGCTCGGTGTCGGTACGCGCTCGCGGGAGCTCGATCCGGCGGTGCTCGACATCGAGCGCATCGACCCGGACCAGGTCGAGCTGCCGGCCTGGTACGCGGACAACCCGCACCGGGCCGGTGACGTGGCATTCGTCGTGTTCACCGGCGAGGGCACGGGTACCCGGGCCGTCGAGGTCACGAATCGACGCTGGGCGATGTCTGCGCTCGGTACCGCGAGCGCGGCGGCCCTGAAACCGGGCGACACGGTCTACAGCACGACACCGCACCACCACTCGTCGGCGCTGCTGATGAGCATCGGCGGGGCAGTGGCCGGCGGGGCGCGCTTCGCGATGGCCAGCGCCGACGATCCGGACACGTTCTGGGCCGAGGTGCGGCGCTACGGCGTGACGCACGTCTCCTACACCTGGACGTCGTTGCGCGCGGTCTCGCTGGCACCGCCCAACCCCAGCGAGGCCCACCATCCGGTCCGGATGTTCATGGGCTCGGGCATGCCGCGCAACCTGTGGCGACGGGTGGCCGAGCGCTTCCCGACCGCGCGCGTCCTGGAGTTCTACGCCTCCGCCGACGGCGAGGTCATCCTGGCCAACGTCAAAAGCACGCCGATCGGATCGATGGGACGACCGCTGCCCGGCACGCCGGACGTCCGGGTGGCCGCGTTCGATCGGGTGGCGCTGGCACTGGAGCTCGGCGCGGACGGCCTGGCGCGGGAGTGCGACGCCAACGAGGTCGGGCTGCTGCTGTCGCGTTTCGATCCCGCGGCTCCGGGCGTGCCGCTGCGGGGCGTGTTCGAGCCCGGCGACGCGTGGCGCTCGACCGGTGACCTGTTCCTGCGCGACGAGCACGGCGATCTGTGGCTCGTGGACCCGGTCACCGCGCTGATCCGCACCGCGCACGGCCCGGTCCTGCCGGCCGCCGCCCGGATGGTGCTCGGCACCATTCCGGCCGTCGACCTGTACGTGGCGTACGGGGTACCCGAGGCCGAGAGCGAGGGTGGGGGCGACGCCGCGGGCTTCGAGGTCATGGTCGCGGCGGTGTCTGTGCGGCCCCGCATGAAGCTCACGGCCGGCGAGCTGGACCGTGCGTTCGACCGGTTGCCCGCCTCGCATCGCCCGAGCTACGTGCAGGTCGTGCCCTCGATCCCGGTGACGACCTGGCACCGCCCGCAGTGGCGGTCGCTGCAGAAGGCCGGCGTCCCCGCGCCCACCCGCACCCGCAAAGTTTGGCGCCTCGGGCCGGATCATCAGCACTACGAGCAAGTCTGACGACTGCCTCACGCGCCGCTCTCGTCATCCGGACGGGTGACCCGGCGGCGGAGACGGCGCGGGTGCAACGTTTCGGCGGTTCCAGGTGTCTGCTAGGGCGTGGAGGTACTGGTGGACGCTGAGCTCGGTTTCGCGGGTTTCGTCCGCGCGAACACCGCTGCTCTGCTGCGCACCGCCTACCTGCTGACCGGTAACGCGCCGGCGGCCGAGGAACTGGTGCAGGACACGCTGGTACGTCTCTTCCCGAAGTGGGACAAAGTGCAGGCCGCCGACGTGCCGCTGGCCTATGTCCGGCGGTCGGTGACCAACGCGTTCGTCAACGAGAGACGCCGCCCGGCCAGCCGTGAGCTGGTGCTGGACGTGCTGCCCGAACGACACGACCCGCGTGACGCCACTGACCAGCTGGCCGACCGCGACGAGATCTGGATCATGCTGCGCACCCTGCCGGACAGGCAGCGCGCCGCGCTGGTCATGAGGTACTTCCACGACCTGCCCGACGACGAGATCGCCGACGCCCTCGGCTGCCGCGTCGGGACGGTCCGCAGCTTGATCAGCCGCGGACTGGTGGCGATGCGCGAGGCGCGGGCCGCGCAGCCGCCCTCGGCGAGGAGGTTCGAATGAGTAACGACGCCGAGCTCGAGGCTGCGCTGCGCGCCAGCCTCGCCGAGCGGGCCCGGCATACCCCGCCGACCGGCCCGCTGGCCGGACGCATCATGGCCGAGGTCGAAGACCTGCCGCGGGCCGGCCGGCGCCGCCACCCGCGCAACGACCGCTGGCGAACCTGGAGCCTGCCGCTGGTCGCCGCCGGGTCGGTGGCCGCGATCGTGGGTGCGCTCGTCGGCGTCAGCCACGTCCGGCACTCCGCCCACGAAGCCCCGGCGGTCCGGCCGTCCATAGCCTCGACGCCCACGCCCACGATGCCGACGGCACCGCCGAGCACCGTCGCGCCGACGACCGCGAGCCCGTCCCCGCCGGCCACGACGTCCGTGGCGGCGGTGCCCGGATTGACCCATTTCCACGTCATCGACCTGACCTTCGTCGGGGACGCGGACGGCTGGGCGCTCGGCACCGCCGACTGCCTCGACGGGTCGGGACAGCCCTGTGCGGCGATGGTGCGGACCGCCGACGGCGGGCGGACCTGGACCAGCATGAAGCAACCGCCCGCCAACGTTCCGCTCCCTGTCTGCAACGATCCGTGTGTCCAGAGCATCCGATTCGCCACGCCGCAGATCGGTTACGCCTTCAGCCCGAGCGCCCTGTTCATGACGACCGACGCCGGCCGCAGCTGGCAGCGTCAGCCGGGGGGAGCGGACGCGTTGGAGACCCTCGACGGCAACGCCCTCCGGGTGGACACGGCGCTGCCGTGCTCGCCGCCCGGATGCCACTATCGGGTGCAGACGGCCCAGCTCGGCAGCCCGGCCTGGCACGCGGTCGCCCTGCCGGGCAGCCAGCCGAACATGAGCGTGGGCGTGACCCTGTCCCGCACCGGAAGCCGAGCCTTCGTCGAGGTGTACGGCCACCCGGCCGGCGGCGCCCAGGACGCGCGCTCGACGCTGTTCGTCTCCACGGACGACGGCGCGTCCTGGACCAACCGGGGCGAGCCGTGCCCTAGAGACGTCGGTGGCGAGGTGGACAGCACGGCGCTGGCGAGTGCAGCTGACGGGTCGGTGACGCTGCTGTGCACTCCGCGCGGGTCGCAGGGTGCGCAGTACACGATCACGTCAACCGACGGCGGTGCGACGTTCGGCGCGCCGGACCGCCGGGCGCTCGGCGCCGCGCCCGTCTCGGCGTTCGGTGCCGCATCTGCCTCGGTGCTCATCGCGTCGTCCGACAGCACCTACCGGAGCACCGACGGCGGCCAGACGTGGCGGCGGGTCGGCTCGCTACCCGGAATCGTCACGTGGATCGGGTTCGAGTCGGCGACGGTCGGCCGGGCCACCGACGGGCGCACGGTGTGGACCACGCGCGACGCCGGGCTCGACTGGAGCGCGTACACGTTCGGGTGACGGCCGCGCGGCCGTCACCCGAGTGCCGACCCCGGCATTGAGAGTTGGCACTCGCCGCGTTAGAGTGCCAATTAGGTCGGTTGACACCGCGACGGCAGCCGGCCCTTCAGATACGAACTTCACACCCGAGAAGGGGAGATCCACCGTGACCGCCACCAAGGTCAGCATCAAGCCACTCGAGGACCGCATCGTCGTGCAGGCGAACGAGGCCGAGACCACGACCGCTTCCGGCATCGTCATTCCCGACACTGCCAAGGAGAAGCCGCAGGAGGGCACCGTGCTCGCCGTCGGCCCCGGCCGTATCGACGACAACGGCAACCGCGTGCCGATCGACGTCACCGTCGGTGACGTCGTTCTCTACAGCAAGTACGGCGGCACCGAGGTCAAGTACGCGGGCGAGGAGTTCCTCGTCCTGTCCGCGCGCGACGTCCTCGCGGTCATCGAGAAGTAAGAGAAGTAACCAGTCGACCGCCGACGCCCCGGCCGCGCGCACCAGCGTGCGCCGGGGCGTCTGTCGTCCGCGATCTTGACAGCCCGAGTGCGTCATCACGCACGCCCGATATCAAGATCACCGAGATAGGAAGGAACACCATGGCGAAGATCCTCAGCTTTGACGAGGACGCCCGCCGCGCTCTTGAGCGCGGTGTCGACAAGCTTGCCAACACAGTGAAGGTCACGCTCGGACCGAAGGGCCGCAACGTCGTCCTCGACAAGTCCTTCGGCCCGCCGATCATCACCAACGACGGCGTCACGATCGCCCGCGAGATCGAACTGACGGACCCGTTCGAGAACCTCGGCGCGCAGCTGGCCAAGTCGGTTGCGACCAAGACCAACGACGTGGCCGGCGACGGCACCACCACGGCCACCGTGCTCGCCCAGGCCCTCGTCAACGCCGGCCTCAAGAACGTGGCCGCCGGCGCCAACCCGGCCGCCCTCAAGCGCGGCATCGACGCCGCCGTCGAGGCGGTCACGAACGCGCTCGACAAGGTGGCCACCCCGCTGGCCGGCGAGAAGGAGATCGCGTACGTCGCGACCGTCTCCGCCCAGGACGAGACGATCGGCACGCTCATCGGCGAGGCGTTCACGAAGGTCGGCAAGGACGGCGTGATCACCGTCGAGGAGAGCCAGACCCTCACCACCGAACTCGAGTTCACCGAGGGCATGCAGTTCGACAAGGGCTACATCAGCCCGTACTTCGTGACCGACGCCGAAGCCGGCGAGACGGTGCTCGACGACCCGTATCTCCTGATCACCACGCAGAAGATCTCGGGCGTCGCCGACCTGCTCCCGCTGCTGGAGAAGGTCGTCGAGACCGGCAAGCCGCTCGTGATCATCGCCGAGGACGTCGAGGGCGAGGCGCTGTCCACCCTGGTCGTCAACGCGATTCGCAAGAC
>JAODNL010000546.1 GCA_025465405.1 Pseudonocardiales bacterium
CACCGACCGGCAGCGGCGCTCGTCCGAACCGCTCCAGCGCCTGCTGGAAGAGTTGGGAGAACGGCGCGAAACGCGCGGGGTTGCCGCCGATGATCGCGAGCATCAGCGATAAGCCGTAGTGCGCAGCGCGGAAGACCGACTGGGGGCTGCCGCCGACGCCGATCCAGGTCGGGAAGGGCCCGGACTCGATGTGCGGCACGACATCCTGCTCATGCAGCGATGCGCGGGTCTTGCCTTGCCACGTGACGGGTCCGCCCTTGAGAAGTTCGGCGAAGAGGTTGGTCTTCTCTTCGAAGAGGTCTTCGTAGTCGGCGAGGTCGTACCCGAACAGCGGGAAGGAGTCGATGCTGGAGCCTCGTCCGAGGATGACTTCAGCCCGGCCGTTGGAAATGGCGTTGAGGGTGGAGTAGCGCTGAAACACCCGGACCGGATCGTCCGAGCTCAACACTGTGACGGCCGACCCCAGGTGGATACGTCTCGTGCGCGCGGCCACCGCGCCGAGCACGACGTCGGCGGCCGACAGCGGGAAGTCCTCGGTGTGGTGCTCACCTATCCCGAAGAAGTCGACCGCGACCTGATCGGCAAGCACGCCTTGTTCGACGACGTCCCGAATCGTTTGGGCCTGGCTCTGCAGGCTGCCGTCGTCATCGCTGGTGCGGTCACCGAAGGTGTCGAGGCCGAACTGGAGTGGGAACTGCGCAGGTTCGCCGGCGGCGGTTGCGACGGCATCTGAAGATTCTGTGGTCACGTCAAATCTCTCTGTCTGGTGTGAATCCGGCTGGGAGCGTTGCTCTACGCGGCTTTCGCGCCCACGGCCTGTTCGAACGCGCTTCGGCGCAGCGAGGCACCGAAGACCGGGCCGCCGGGTTCGAGCAGGCGACCGGCCCTCAGGCCCTCCAGCCGGACGGTGTCGTATCCGATGCGCTCGATGACGTCCCCCACGACATCCACCGCGCCGGGGTCGTCGCCGGCGACGCCGAGCGCGCGGCGCTCCGGCGAGCCCGCAGGTCGGCGGTCATCGTCGAGTTCGTGGTAGCCGATGTGGTTGAGGGTCTTGACGATCGACGAGCGTGGGAGCCGGCGCTGGACGATCTCGCTGCTGCCGTATCGGCGATCCTCGAACATCTCCTGCACGCCGTCGACGGGAGGCCAGTAGTTCATCGTGTCGACGACGACCTTGCCGGCCACCAGAGATGGGTCGACGCCAGCGAACTTGTGGAGCGGGATCGCCAGCACGACGATGTCGGAGCCTTGGACCGCATCGGCCGCCCATCGGGGATCTGCTCCCGGTACGAGCACCTGGGTAATGAGTGCGATCTGCTCGGGATCACCGGACGCCGCGATCGCAACCTGGTAGCCGGCTTCGACCGCAACCCGCGCGATCACGGGACCGACGTGTCCCGCGCCGAGCACCGCTATCCGCGGGGCCTGCTGGAGCGCCGACGTCGCGCCGGTCATGGCGAACCGTCCGCGGTCGCACTGACGATCGACACTGGGTGCAGATGACTCTGCAACGACCGCAGGACGTCGGCGAGCGCGTCGAACTGCTCGGGAGTCAGGGCGTCGGCGAAGTGTGTCTTGATCGCCCTCATATGGGGGGCGGTCGCACGCCGGAACGCGTCCGCTCCGTCTTCGGTGAGCGATACCTCTGCGCCGCGGCTGTCGGTGGCGCACTCGTCGCGGCGGATCAGCCCGCGTCGCTCCATCCGTCCAAGATGATGGGACAGCCGGCTTCGTTCCCAGTCGATCGTCGCCGCCAGTTCCGATGATCGCATTCGCCGGCCGGCTGCTTCGCTCAACGGGAGCAGCACCTGGTAGTCGGCCGGTGAGAGGCTGGAGTCCTGTAGCAACTGCGTGCCCAGGATTCTGCGAAGCTCGTCAGTCGTATCGACGAGTGACCGCCAGACTGCCAGCTCCGCGGACGTCATCCGTCGCCGGGCTGTCGCTGTCGTGGCTGCCGGAGCCGCACTGATGTCTCTCATGATCACACCCACCTCATTGACACATCAACCATATCACAGGTGATTGACACATCAATGATGACGCGTCAATCACATCCGAACCAGAGGTGACACGGCGGGTATTGATCAACCGCGCCGCACCGCTGACTCCCCCATAGGCCAGCGGTGCGGGGCGGCGATTGTCGTGTACCCACCAGAGCCTCGATCCATGCCGATCCGGACCCAGTACGGCCGGTCGCGTCAGGTATTGGTACCGGCCGCCGCTGCGGTGGACTGTTCGGGTGGCCTATTTTGACGACCGTCCGCCCGGCGGGCGGATCGGCGGGATGGCTCGCGTCGGGCGCCGGCGCGGTCCCGACCACAGCGCCGGCACAGCGTCGACGGCGGCCGCCACCGCGTAGGCGGCCGGCTCGTAATTGAGCCGCCAACCGACGAAATCCGGCCACGCATCGGCCGGGTCGCGCTCGATCGGGAAGTCGACCTCCCGCATCCGGGTGACCGCGTCGAGGAACTCCTGATAGCTCAGGCTGATCTCGCCGCCCGGGTCGGGCTCCTCGGGCAGCTCGATACCCATTGCGCGCGCGATCTGATTGAGGCACACGAAGCCGCCGCGCAGGCACAGCCGTGCCGGTACCACGGGCGCGGAGTTCGGGGACAGGGCGAGGAACAACGCGGCTGAGTCCAGCACGGCGAGCAGCGCGATCACCCACGACGACAGGGGCCGGGGTGAGCGGAAGCGCACCAGCGGTAGGTAGGTCGTGTGGCTTTCCGCGACATCGGCCGCCCAGCGTTCCCACCGCGAATACAGGTCGGGCAGCGTATGGATGGTCGACGCGCCCGACCCCAGCGCGTAGTGGGTTCGCGCCAACAGTTCCGGGCCCCAGGACGGCACTCCGGCCCGCGCGTTCAACAGGGCGACCTCGGTTTCCCTCCGGTTGAACGCCGCATACAGGGTCGGCAGATACGCGATCTGCAGGGTGACAATGGCCAGGCCGGTGGCCGCGGCCGCGAAGACGATCGCCGCGGGCGCGACGCCGGCCGGCTCGGCGAATCCGAGGGTGAACAGCGACGAACCGGCGGCGGTGAAAGCCGCGGACACGCCGGTGACGAACGGCCACAGCAGGAACCAGTACCCGACGAGGGAGATCCCCAGCCAGGCGGCCAGCTGGCCGAGCAGGATCGCCGGAGCCTGCCGAGCGAGCACCCGGTCCTGCCGGCGGTAATCGACGATGGCGCTCGTCGCCACCCGGAAGGCCGCGGTCACGATCCGGTCCACCCATCGAGTGAGCAAGTTGCTGACCGGCCGGGGCACGATCAGTGTGCCGACGACGCTGGACCCCACCGCGAGCACGAGCAGCGCGCCGGCAACCGCCGCCGCCGAGCGAACCCCAAGCGGCATCACCAGATCTACCCCTCGACAGTCGACCGACCTGCTGAACTTAGCGAGCGCGGCCGGTCGGTCTCTACGAGCGGCGTCGGCGGTACCCGGCAATCGTCAGTAGCGCGCCGGCTCCGAGGAGCAGGCCGGCGAGAGCCAGCTGTAGCTGTGGGTTGGTGCCGGTCTGGGCGAGGGGCGGTTGCGCCGGCGGCGGCACGGGGTTATCCGTGCACAGCGGGTCCGCCGAGACACATTCCGCGGCGATCCCGTGACCGGTCTGGGCCAGGAAGTTGTCCAGCTTGTGGTCGCCCTGTGCGGCGTAGGGCTTCACCTTCACCTGGTAGGTGACGGTGACGGTTTGGCCGCCGGCCAACGTGCCGGTCACCCGGAACTTTGCGCCGGTGACGGCCGATGTGCTCAATGCATTGTCCGACGCCGTGGGCTCTGAGGTGAGATCGGCGTCGTCGAGCACACCGGCCACGTGGTCGGTGTAGTCCACGCCCACCGCTCCCTTGCCCACGTTGTGGAAGGTCAGGGTGTACGTGAGCGTGTCACCGGACTTCACCTGGCTGAAGTTGGCGGGGTTGACGGTCTTGGCGACCGTCAGCGTGCCGATCGGGTTGCTGGTGCAGTCCGGCTTCTGCGGGTCGGTCGGCGTGCACTTCGGGCTCGTCGGCGGCGGATCGGTCGGCTTGAGCAGGAAATTGGCCAGGATCGAGTCGCCGAGGTGGTTGGCGGCGTGGACCGTCAGCGTGTACGTGATCGTCACGGTCTGGCCCGGCTGCAGGGTGCCGGTGATGTGCGCCCGGTTGTCGGTGCCGAAGGACGTTACCGACAGTGCCTGATCCGAGGAAACGGGCTGGCTGGTGACGGAAGCGTCGTCGATCGCCTGAGTGATGTCGTCGACCGTGTTGACGTTCCCCCCCGCGGTGCCGGTGTTGGTGAAGTGCAGCGTGTACGTCAACGACTGACCGGCCACCACCGGCGTGCCGGAGGCCGGATTCACCGTCTTCCAGTTGGTGATACCCCGGACCGGGTTCACGGTGCACAACGGATCACCGGCGACGCACTGCGTCGGTGGCGGCACACCCGGCTCCGTCACGAAGTTCGCGAGTAGATAGTTGCCCTGTTGGGCGGCCGGGTTCACCGTGACCTGGTAGGTCACCGTGTACGTGGCACCGGCCGGAATGGGACCGGTGACGGTGAACTGGTCGCCGGCGACGGCCCCCACGGTCAGGTTCGGGCTCGACGGTGCAGTGGTGATAGTCGCGTCATCGAGCACGTCGCCCAGGTGGTCGACGTAGCTGATCGTCCCCGTCGCCGCGCCGACGTTCTGGAAGGTCATCGTGTAGGTCAGTACCTGGCCCGGGACGACCGTGGTTCCGCTGGTGGGATTCACCGACTTCGCCGCGACGATCTCCGGAACGAAATGCTCGGTGCACAACGGATCGCCGACCTGGCAGGTTGCCGGCGGCGTCGTGCCCGTCGGCACCAGGAAGTTGCCCAGGTCGTTGTCGCCGCGCTGCCCGTCCGGCTTCACGGTTGCCTGGTACATCACCGTGTACGTGGTGTTGCCCGGCACCGCGCCGGTGACGGTGAACTGGCCTCCGCTGATCGCGCTGACGGTCAGCTCCCGATTCGACGCCGTCGGGGCGCTGGTGACGGTTGCGTCGTCCAGCATTTTGGACAGGTCGTCGGTGTAGCTCACCTGCACCCGGCCCGTGTCGGGGTTCGCGAAGGTCAGCGTGTAGGTGATCACCTGGCCGGCGGTCACCGTCGACCCGTCGGCGGGGTTCGAGGACTTGAAGACGTGCGGGATCGTGATGGGCACGACGGCGACGCACGCCGGATCGGCGGATCCCGACAAGCAGTTCGACGGGTTCGGCGACACGACACGATTCACCATGTTCTTATCGCCGGCGTCCGGGTTGTTGACCGTAACCGTGTAGGTCACCGTCGCCGTTGCCCCGGCTGCCAATGGTCCGCTCCAGGACAAGACATGGGTGGCCGCGCTGTACGTCACCGTGCCCGCGGACGCGCTCGCGTCGTTGGCATAGGTCGAATCGGCCAGCGTGTCGGTGAGGTCATCGGTGAACGTCGCCGGGTTCGCGGCCGCGAAGTCAGCGGTGCCGGTGTTGTGGACGACGATCGTGTACGTCACCACTTGGTCGGGACTAGCCGTCGACGGCGATGCCGTCTTGGCGAAGTGCAGCATGCACGCCGCGGCCGGCTGGGTGACGTCGAAGACCGCGGCGCCGCTGGAGTTGCCAGCCGGGGCGTCGGTCACCGCTCCCGCGGTCGTCACTGCGTTCGCGGTGTTCGACACCGGCACGGTCTGCAGGCACGGAACGGGCGGCAGCACGGTCTGATAGCACACCTGGATACCGTCACCGACCCAGCTCAACTGCACCCGCGCGGCCTGGACAGCAGGAATGTTGCTCACCGCCACCAGGTTCACCTGCGCGGTCAACGTCGCGGTGTTGCCTGAGACCGGTAGTGAGGAGATGTCGATACTCGTCGACCCGGACGGGAACGGCACGTTGGTCCAGTTCGGCACCGGCGTCCCGTCCGCACCCAGCAGTGTCACGGTCGCACTCGCGTACTCCGATCCCGTCAGGCCGGTCATCGACACGGTTCCCCAGGTCGTGGCGTGCCCGGGGTGGCCGTCGCAGTAGTAGTCACTGGGGGTCAACTTCACGCTCTGCGACGCGCTTGCGCATGACGTGCCGCCGGTCTGGGCGTTGAAGATCACGATCTGGGCGTCGTTCCCGTTCGCGGCCATGCAGCCGGGGAGGTTGGCCAGCGGCCGAACGGTGTAGATCGTCGAATCCCTAGGGCCAGAGAAGCCAGAACACAGCGGCACGACCCCAGTCCCGGTCCAGGCCGCGAAGTCCCAGCACAGGACTCGGCTGGTAATTCCGTTACCGGCGTACCACCGAGATCCCACGACGGCACCGTCTCCAAAACCCGGCGCAGCGCAACACCCCATGCTGGTGAAGCCCGCATACGGGTTGGTTGGCATCGAGGCGCCTGTCGGCGAGTAGCAGGCGCCCAAGTACACATCGCAGGCGCCCAGCAACGTGCCGCTGGTCGACAGGACCGGCGCGATGAAGTCGGGATACCTCGGGTCCGCCGGGGTGCCTTCGTTGATCGGGAAGCTCGGCGCACAGAGCGCCGGGGTCGCCGTGTTGTAGCAGGACAGGTACAGAGTGCCGTCCGGGTCGACGAACGTGACATAGACGTACTGGTCGGCGGTCAGGATGCTCGCGTTGTAGTACACACCCGTGAGGTTGTCGAGATAACCTGCGTTCCGGCCGCCGGAGATGTTGGTCTGTCCGCACGCGCCGGCCGTGGGGCTGAAGCAGAGCATGTTCCCGGCGCCGTCGAAGAAGTAGTAGTTGCCGTTCGCGGCCGGAACACCGTTGCTGGAGATCATGCCGATGACGCGATTCGGCAAGGTTGCCTGGACCGTCTGAGTGTCCAGCTGGGTGAACCCGCAACTCAGCAGGGTCGTGAGATCCAGACACTGCACTCCGACGGCGTATTGACCGTTGACCGCGACCTGGCTCTCCACCCCCCAATAGAGCTTGCCGCTTGCGATGAACGACCCGTTCTCACCGGCCGTGGTGTACGGGCCGACACCGCCGGTTCCCAGCGGCGTGCCGGCAGTCGGGTTCACGTAGCTGGACTGCGCCGTCCAACCGGGACACAAGTCACCGGTCAACGTCGAACAGTAAACGGTCGTCGAGACGTGCGAATGATGGAAGACGGTATAGATGTTGTTGCCGAGGCCCTCCACCGAATATCCGTCACCGCCCGGCGGCACGAAGGTCACCGGGTTGACGGTGATGAAGGGCGATTGCGCCGCCGTCGTGCCGCCCGGCACGGATCCGGTTGCGCTCACGGTAGAGCCGTTCACGCTGCCGGTCAGGCTCGGCGGCGTCTGCAGCGAGTTGGCGACGTACGTCTGCGACCCGGTGATCGGGTCGGTGATATTTACATTCGCTGTCGCGCCGGTGTTGTTCGTGTAGTTCAGCACCCACTTGACGGTGTCGCCGGGGCTGGCGGTGCCTTGGGTGCCGGTCGCGGAGCTTGCCGTCGAGTTGTTGGTCTGATCGGTCGCCGTCTTCGTGAACGTCGAAACCGCGGTCGCCGCCGCTTGGGCGGGCATCCCGACGAACGTCGCGACACTGACCACCGCGCCCACGAGTGATAGGCCGGCGAGAAGGGCTATGCCGGCAGCGGGCCGCCGGCGAAGTCGCCCGACGGGTGTGCGATCCCACAACAACCGCCAGTGCACAGGCTTCACAGCGGCGCGGTTGGCGGCATGCCTGGGTGTACGGCGCTCACGCATTGCGGACTCCGGGTATTGACGCGTCTGAGGACATCCGTCGCACATTTCGCGACGTGGCTGACGTCGCCTCGCATGCCCCCAGCGAAGTACTAGCTGATCTTGGCCCGACGCGCGAGTTGAAAGTCGAGATTTCTTGCACCGTGATTGCCCCCATAGACCAGTCACCCGCGCTCACGAATGGCCACCCTGCTTCCGTCCACCAGAACGGTGCTCTGATGTTCATGGGTGCACGCATTCGTATGCGACAAGAGAGCCCTCCAGGTTGACGACGTCAACCTGGAGGAGAGCCTCCCAGATTGATCGCCGCAGATCAAGTCGGCCGCCGACGACACTCTGATCACTTCCTCAGCGGGAGACCTCTCCGACGAAGTGGAACAGTCTCCGGTCGGGGCGTCTTGTCACGACATCCGGCTTGGTTCAACCGACGCGGACCGCAGCAGGCCGTGGCTCAGTCGCCGCCGGCGGACGGGGCGGCAGCGGTGCGAAACAGCGTTCCGCGCAGGCTGCCTCGCGCGGTGCGGAGCGCGACGGTGGTCCAGGCGGCGACGAGGCCGACATAGAACAGCACCGCGGCCACATGGAAGAGGTTCGATCCAGTGTGCAGGGCGAGTTCGGAGGTGCCCAGGACGCAGGTGCCGACGGGGAAGGTGAACGACCACCACGTCA
>JAODNL010000577.1 GCA_025465405.1 Pseudonocardiales bacterium
CGCACGCATCTTGCGGCGGCAGCCAGAACGTCATGCACGTGGCCGCCCTGCTGCCGGCCGTCACGGTCGCTGTCGTCGGCATCGGCGCCTGGGCCGAAGGGCTGTCGACAGTGTTCGACGCCGTCGAGCCCGATACCCGCGCGCGCGTGGGTCCAGGTGATCGCCGGTCCGCACATCGCAGCCTGTGCACAGCCTGGTCGATCCGTCGATCGAAACAGCTGACAGTGCCGATCGCCGCGTTCTAATGGACCGTAATGGACCGCGATTCGCGGGGTGTCGCAAATCGAACGCGGAACAATACGGGGAGCCCGGATTTTGGGGCCTGCGTTGGAGCGGGTGACGGGAATCGAACCCGCACTGTCAGCTTGGGAAGCTGATGTTCTGCCATTGAACTACACCCGCGAACGCGAGCGATGTTACCGCGTCGATCCGTCCGCGCGGCTCGTCACCCACTCGGCGACGACGTCGGCGAGCACCGGCATCGGGACCGACCCGCTGTCCAGCAACGCCGCATGGAAACCCGGCAGGTCGAAGGTTGCGCCCAGCGCCGCCCGGGCCTGCTCGCGCAGGCGCAGGATCTCACGCTGCCCGGTGAGGTAGGCCAGCGCCTGGCCCGGCCAGGCGATGTAGCGATCGACCTCATTGACGAGAAACGCTTCAGGCAGCGCCACGTGCTCGACCATGTACTGGATGGCGCGGGTGCGGCTCCAGCCGAACGCGTGCAGCCCGGTGTCCACGACCAGCCGCGCGGCCCGATGCAGCTCCATGTACACGGCGCCGATCTGCGCACGGGCGTCGCTGTAGAGGCCCAACTCGTCGGCGAGCCGCTCGGCATACAGGCCCCAGCCCTCCGAGTGCACCGTCGTGGACAGCTGCTGCAGCAGCGGCAGATCCGGCAACTGCTGCAGCCGCGCCAGCTGCGCGTGGTGCCCAGGAACAGCTTCGTGGAACGCGACGGCCTCCAGGTCCCAGCCACGCCCCGCCGTCGGGCGCATCGTGTTGAACCAGAAGGTTCCGGGACGTGACCCGTCCAGACGCGGCCGGGTGTAGTGCGGCGCCATGCCGGACTCGGCGACGGTCGGCGGCATCGGCTCGACTGCGCACGGGTCGGGCAGCGGCAGCGGCATCAGCTCGCCGGCGCGAGCCTCGGCGCGACGGATTGCCGAGCGGGCCGCGTCGATCGCGGCGTTCGCGTCGAGCTCGCTGGACGACGCGCGGGTCGCGGCGACGACGGCCGCGAGGTCGGTCAGGCCGACCGACGCGCCAAGCTCCGACGCCCGTTCTTCGAGCGCGGCGACCGCAGCCAGCCCGATCTGGTGCAGCTCTTCCGCCGACAGTGTCAGCGTGGTGTGGACCGCGATGGCACGCCGGTAGGCCTGGTCGCCGTGGGGCAGCGCGCCGATGCCGGCGCGATCCTCGGGCCGAGACGACGGACGCAGCTCGACGAGCAGATCCCGCCAGCGCGCCACGGCCGGCATGATCTCGCCGGCCACCACGCTCTCGACGCCCGCGCGCCATTCAGATGCACCGCCCCAGCCCGGTGGTGGGGGCGGCGCGGTGAACGCCACCGGTACGGGGTCGGCGAGCGCCCGGTCGGCCCACGCGATCGCCTGGTCGACCAACTCCCCGACCGGGAGTCGGCCCTTGGCGCGTCCCTCGCGCAGTCGCTCGGCCGTTGCGTCGATCCAACCGGACGCCGCACCCAGCCGGGTCAGGTAGTCAGCCGCCGCCTCGGGATCCGGCAAGGTCGTGCGGGCGGCGACGGCGAACAGGGCCGGCGGCCCGGTCAGCGGCATGGCGGACACGGTGAATTCGGCATCGCGGTTGTCCAGGCCGAGGCGCCGGTATTCGCAGACACCGCGGACGACCCCGAGTGTCACCCGCTCGGCGGACTGGCCAGCGGTCAATGAATCCGCCTGTGACCGCAGCTCGGCAAGCCGCGTGGCCAGCTGGTCCTCCGCGGCCGCGGACGGGTCGGGCACCAAGGCGTCGTACTCGCGCAGGCCCAGGGCCGTCCCGGCGAATGGATCGGCCATCAGCAGTGTCTCGACGAGGGTGTCGGCGAGGCGGCGCACCGGCGATTCGGCAGTAGTCACCAGCCGATCATGCCGGGAGTTCGCCGATGCCGTCATCGACGTCATCGGCGAGACGTCGAGCCGATAGCCTCACCCGCATGTTGCTGAGCGATCGTGACATCCGCGCCGAAGTCGAAGCCCACCGGCTCGTGCTCGACCCGTGGGACGTTGAGCTCGTCCAGCCCTCCAGCATCGACGTGCGGCTCGACCGCTACTTCCGGGTGTTCAACAACTCGCAGTACACGCACATCGACCCAGCCGTGCAGCAGGACGATCTGACCACTCTCGTCGAGCCGAAAGGCGAGGAGCCGTTCGTCCTGCATCCGGGCGAGTTCGTGCTCGGTTCCACGCTCGAGATCGTGACGCTGCCCGACGATCTGGCCGGTCGCCTGGAAGGCAAGTCCAGCCTCGGCCGGCTCGGGCTGCTGACGCACTCGACGGCCGGCTTCATCGACCCGGGCTTCACCGGGCACATCACGCTCGAGCTGTCCAACGTCGCCAACCTG
>JAODNL010000601.1 GCA_025465405.1 Pseudonocardiales bacterium
GGCACGCAACATGGCGCCCCAAACCTTCATCGCTGAGCTGGTGAGCGACGAGCGAAACGGGACCCGGCAGCGGCGCTCGCCCGGGCCCAGGCTCGTCGTCGTTGCGCTCTTTGGGCAACGAGCGAAACGGGACCCGGCAGCGGCGCCTGCCGGGCACAGGCCCCCTCGTCGCTGCATTCCTTGGGCAACGAGCGCAAGGCAATCCGAGCGAACGACCACAAGCGGGCGAGCGTATTTCTTGGCGGAGGATAGGGGATTTGAACCCCTGAGGGATTGCTCCCAACACGATTTCCAATCGTGCGCCCTAGGCCACTAGGCGAATCCTCCGCGGACGAGGATACGGGCAGCAGCGGCCGGTCTTGTCCCGGGCCTCCCGTAGACTCAGCCGTCGGCCCCCCGTGCGGCGCTCATCCTGCGAACCTCCCCAGGGCCGGAAGGCAGCAAGGATAAGCAGGCTCTGGCGGGTGCGCGGGGGGTCCCCTCTTGTCACAGGGCCGCGGCCGTCGTTGTGGCAAGGCCCGGACGTGACAGCAGGGCCGCACACGTCACAGCGCCCCACGCCGGCTCGACGTGATCCGGGCGCGGGGCGCCGTATTGTCAGGTGCCGGCCCGTCAGCCGCCTGTCGGCGGGTGGCCGCTCGTAGCGGCGGAAGGTGAGGCCCCGGGGCTTGAACCGGGCCGGCAGAGATGTCAACGGGCGTGGGCAGCCGGGCATTCCCAATACCCGTCCCAACGAAGCGCGCGCTGCCGGTAGCTCAGCAGCAGTCGCAGTCGCAATCAGTGCAGTCCGGGTCGCAGGTGCAGGACAGGCGCAGGGTGGTCATCGCGCTCACCTCCCCTCGCTGGGTGGGCACCAGGTGCCGGGCCGTGGTGGCGGGCAGTCGGCGCTGGGCAGCGCGTCGGCCATGGCGGTCATCTGGTCTCGGAGCGCGGTCAGGCGGGCGAGTTCGGTGTCGAGGTCGGCGATCCGGCGTCGCAGCAGTTCCTCGGCCGGCTCGCATGGACAGGTGCCGGTGTCGCGGATCGCGAGCAGGTCGGCGATGTCGCTCAGGCGCAGGCCGAGGCGTTGCGCTCCTTGGATGAATTGGAGCCGGTCGATGGCGGCCGGGTCGTAAGAGCGGTATCCGCTGGGAGTGCGTTCGGGCGGCGGGATCAGCCCGGCTCGCTCGTAGTAGCGAATGGTGTCGGTGGACGTGCCGACAGCGTCGGCCAGTTCGCCGACGCGCAGCCGGTGGAGGGCCGCGGTGCTCGAGCTCATGGTGGCGACGGTAAACCTTGGAGCCGGGTCCAAGGTCAAGACCTGGTACGGCACCAGCCCGTGTCGCCGGGTGTCGGCGGCGCTGACTAGGGTCGACGCGTGGCGGGGAACCTGGCGCTGTATCGCAAGTACCGTTCGGCGACGTTCGCGGAGGTCATCGGCCAGGAGCACGTCACCGAGCCGCTGCGGCACGCCCTCGCCAACGGCCGCATCAACCACGCCTACCTGTTCAGCGGTCCGCGCGGGTGCGGCAAGACGTCCAGCGCTCGCATCCTGGCCCGCTCGCTCAACTGTGCGCAGGGCCCGACTCCGGACCCGTGCGGCGTGTGCGACTCCTGCACAGAACTCGCGCCCAACGGTCCCGGCTCGATCGACGTCATCGAGATCGACGCGGCCAGTCACGGCGGCGTGGACGATGCCCGCGACCTGCGCGAACGCGCATTCTTCGCACCGGTTCGCGACCGGTTCAAGGTCTACATCATCGACGAGGCGCACATGGTCACCACGCAGGGTTTCAACGCCCTGCTCAAGCTCGTCGAGGAACCGCCGGACTTCCTGGTGTTCGTGTTCGCCACCACCGAACCGGACAAGGTACTGACGACCATCCGTTCCCGCACCCACCACTACCCGTTCCGCCTCATCCCGCCCGGCGTCATGCGGGCGCACCTCGAGACGATCTGCGCCGCGGAGAAGATCACCGTCGAACCGGCCGTCCTGCCGCTGGTCGTGCGAGCCGGCGGCGGCTCCGCCCGTGACTCGCTCTCGATCCTCGACCAGTTGCTCGCCGGCGCCGGGTCGGACGGGGTCACCTACGCCCGCGCGGTGGCGCTGCTCGGGGTGACCGATGGCGCGCTTCTCGACGACATGCTCGGCGCCCTCGCGGCCGGGGACGCCGCAGCGGTGTACGGCACGATCGACCGAGTCGTCGAGGCCGGACACGACCCGCGCCGGTTCGCCACCGACCTGCTGGACCGTTTCCGCGACCTGATCCTGCTCGACGCCGTGCCGGACGCGGCGGCCCGCGGTCTGATCGACGCGCCGCAGGACGCTCTGGCCGGGATGGCCGATCAGGCTATGCGCATCGGCGGCGCGACGCTCACCCGCTATGCCGAGATCGTGCACACGGCGTTGATCGAGATGCGTGGCACCACGTCGCCCCGGCTCGTTCTCGAGCTGCTCTGCGCACGGATGCAGCTGCCCGATGCGTCGACGGACTCCGCGGCCCTGCTCCAGCGCGTCGAGCGACTCGAGCGCCGCACCACCCTGACCGCCGCGAGCCAACCATCGGCCGACCCTGCTCCGCCGGTGCCGGCGAGTGCCGCCCAGCCCGCGAGTGCCGCCCAGCCCGCGAGTGCTGCCCGGCCCGCGCCGAGCCGCCCCCCAGAGCGGCGCAGCCAGCCCCCACAACGCCCGACCCCTGATTCGGGCGCACCCGAGCCAGCACCGGCGCCCGAATCAGCACCGGCACAACCCGCACCGCCGGCGCCCGCACCGCCGGCGCCCGCACCGCCGGCGCCCGCACCGC
>JAODNL010000641.1 GCA_025465405.1 Pseudonocardiales bacterium
CCCGCGGTCGGCTCGATCAACAGTGGCGGCCCGTCGACCACGTCCAGCACCGGCAGGACACGCGCTCGCACCTGCCACATCGCGGCGTCCCACTCGTTGCCGCGCACCGCGGAACCGGCGTGCATCACGACGCCGGCCGCGCCGATCGCGGCGCCACGACGCAGCGAGAACTCCAGTGCCGCACACGAGCGCTCCAGCGTGTCCGGCGACGGCGAGCCGAAGTTGATCAGGTATGGCGCGTGCACGAACACAGGGACCTGCCGGCCCGAACAGGAGGCCCGGAAGCCCTCGTCGCCGTCCGGATCGGCGGCCGGCGGCGCCCACCCGCGCGGGTTGGCGACGAACACCTGCAGCGCCTCGGCACCGATCGCGTCGGCCCGCGGCAGGCAGCGCCCCAGGCCACCGGCCACCGAGATATGAGCCCCGATCGGGGCGGTTCGCCGCGGCACGATCAGATGATCGTCAAGGTGATGGTGCTACCGACGTCGACCGTGGTGCCGGCCGGCGGGTTGATGCCCACCACGAGACCGCTGCGGCCGCCGAAGGCCTTCTGGACCTTCACCTTCAGCCCGAGCCGCTCCAGCTGGGCCTTCGCGTCGCCGACGCGCGTCAGCTGCGAGATGTCGGGGATGACGACGGTGCGCGGGCCTTTCGAGACGGTGATCGTGATCGTGCTGAACTTGCGGGCCTGACCGGTCGGGTCGATCGAGATGACCCCGCCCTGCGGGATCGTGTCGCTGAAGTCCTGGCTGCGCGTCGTCTTGAAGCCGTCGCTCTGCAGCTTCTGCTCGGCCTGGTCGGCGGGTGTGCCCGGATCCACGTTCGGGATGCCGATGATCGGCGGCCCGTTCGAGACGACGATCGTGACGGTCTGATCGCGCTTCACCTGACTGCCGGCAGCAGGGTTCGTGCCGACGACCTTTCCGGCCGGCACCGTGTCGTTGGGCTCCTGGCGAGCGGCCGCCGGGACCCGGACGGGGATACTCGCGAGTGTCGCCCGCGCCGCGGCCTCAGTGCCGCCGGCCACCGACGGCACGCGGAAGCGCTCCTTGCCCTTCGAGACGACCAGGCCGACGGTACGGCCGCGTGGGATGCGCGAACCGATGCCGGGATCCGTGCCGATGATCGAGCCGGTTCGCACCGTCTCGCTGAACCGGCTCGTGACCGTGTGCGCGACTTGGTAGCCGGCGTGCCGCAGATCCTGGACGGCGGCCGCCTGGGATTCGCCGACGATGTTCGGCACGCGGGCGTATCGGCCCGCGGCGAACCACCAGCCGGCGTAGCCCGCACCGAGCCCGAGCAGCAACATCACGATCGTGAGCACGAGGATGCGACGGCGGCGCCGGGTGCGCGCCGACACCCGCTTGCGCTGCTTCGGCGGTGGGGTGACGACCGGCGGCGATGCCTCTCGATCCCGCGGGGGTTCGCCGCGGCGCGGCACGACGGCGGTGTCGTGCGAGCCACCACCGCTGCCGCGCAGCAGGTCCGTCGTCGCACCGTTCGGTCCCGGCGGCGCGGTGGACCGGCTCGCCGGTCCACGGGCGTCGGTACGCGGACGCGGCGGCACCCCGACGACCGGCAGCGCGAGGTCGGCGCGGACGTCAGCCAGCTCGGCGAGGAAGACGCCCGCGTCCAGGGGACGTCCGCCCGGGTCGCTGTCGGTGGCAGTGACGACGAGCTCGTCGATCTGGGGCGGGATGCCCTTGACTCGTGACGACGGCGCCGGGACGCGGCTGTGCACGTGCTGGAAGGCGATGTTCATGGCGGAGTCGCCTTGATACGGCGGCTTGCCGGTGAGCAGCTCGAAGAAGACGATGCCGGCCGCGTACACGTCCGAGCGCTGGTCGGCGCGGCCCTTGCTGATCTGTTCCGGAGCGCAGTACGCGACCGTGCCCATCATGAGGCCGGTGCGCGTGGCCGCCGCGTCAGACCCCACGGCGCGCGCCAGGCCGAAGTCGGCGACCTTCACGATGCCCTCGTCGGAGAGCAGGATGTTCTCGGGCTTCACGTCGCGATGAACGATGCCAGCCCGGTGCGCCGCGGACAGCGCGGTGAGCACCGGCTCCATGATCGACACCGCCTCGGCGGGGGAGAGCCGGCCCCGCTCGCGCAGCAGATCGCGCAGCGTGCGTCCCTCGACGAGCTCCATGACGAGGAACACGTGGTGACCGCCGGCACCGGTATCCGATCCCTGGTCGTACACGGAGACGGTGTTGAGGTGCGTGAGCCGGGCGGCAGCACGCGCCTCGCGGCTGAACCGGTCGCTGAACGCGGGGTCTGCGGACAGCGCCGAGGACATCACTTTGACCGCGACAAGCCGGTCGAGCCGCTCGTCGACGGCCGAGTACACGGTGGACATCCCACCCCGCGCGATGCGGTCCAGGATCCGGTAACGGCCTTCGAGCGTGCGGCCGACCAGCGGGTCCACGGTCGCCGTGTGCACGACTTGGATTCTACGGACGATTCCTGTTGCGCCCCGGTGACGCACCGCGCCCGGCGCCCGGGATCGGCCCGTACGCTGGGGGAGTGCGGCGCGACGAGGGACACTCGACGTCCCCGAGGCCGCAGTTCTCGGGCGGCGCCGTCGAGCTGCTTGCCGACGCCGACCGGCCCGGCGGCTGGCTGCTGCTGCTCGACCGGATCCGGCAGTCCTACGTCGACCTCGACGACCCGTCCTATCTCGACTTCGAGTATGCCCAGGCGTTCGCGGACGTCGTCGATGCCATGCCCGACGGCCCGCTCGCCGTGACGCACGTCGGCGGGGGTGCGTGCACCGTGGCGCGCTACATCGGGGCGGTGCGCCCGGGGTCGTCGCAGATCGTGCTCGAGCCGGACGAGCAGCTCATCGCTATCGTCCGCGCCCGGCTGCCGTTCGGACGCGGCACGCGGGTGCGCATCCGCCCGGTCGGGGGGCGCGACGGTGTCGCCGGCCTGCGCGCGGGCAGCGCGGACCTGCTCGTGCTCGACGCGTTCCACGGCGGCCGGGTCCCGGCCGAGCTGACGACCGCGGAGTTCCTCGCCGACGTGGCACGCGTGCTGCGCCGCGACGGGGTGCTTCTGGTCAACCTGGCTGACGGGCCGCCGGGCCTGTTCACACGCCGACTGCTCGCGACGATCCGCAGCGTCCTGCCCGAGGCCGTGGCGATTGCCGACCCGGCCGTGCTCAAGCACCGGCGCTTCGGCAACCTGGTGCTTGCGGCCTCGCGCTCGCCACTTCCGCTCGACGTGATCGCCCGATCGTCGGCTCGGGCGATGTTTCCGCGCCGGGTCCTGGCCGGTGCCGGGATTGCCGGGCTCGTCCGAGGCGCCGCGCCTCTGACGGATGCCGACCCGATGCGTTCCCCCGCGCCGCCCGACGAAATCTGGCGAGTCGGGGGCTGAGAAGATCGATGCATGCCGTTGGGTGACCGGGTGCACACCGAGCGCCATCGCGCCGAGTCGTTCGGCGAGGTGGCCAGCCAGTACGACCGATTCCGGCCGTCGTACCCGTCGGCGCTGATCGACGATCTCGTCGCGCTGGGTCCCGACGACGTGCTGGACATCGGCTGCGGCACCGGCAAGGCCGGTCGGTTGCTGGTCGAGCGTGACCTGCCGGTGCTGGGCGTCGAGATCGACCCGCAGATGGCTGACGTCGCCCGCAGCCACGGCCTGGCCGTGGAGGTCGCGTCGTTCGAGCAGTGGAATGCGCGCGAGCGGCAGTTCGACCTCGCCGTCTGTGGGCAGGCTTGGCACTGGATCGATCCGGCGATCGGCGTGCCGAAGGTCGCCGCGGTGCTGCGGCCCGCCGGCACGTTCGCC
>JAODNL010000008.1 GCA_025465405.1 Pseudonocardiales bacterium
AGGCGCTGCGCGGCGGCAAGATGGAAGACGTCATCTTCGCCGGCACCGACGGACGCCCGCCGCTGGGCCGGGCGGAGGTGACCCTCACCATCGACAACACCGACAACGCGCTGCCGATCGACTACAGCGAGGTGTCGATCACCCGCCGGATGTTTCGCGAGGGCACGAGCGAGTACGAGATCAACGGGGAGGGCGCCCGGCTGCTCGACATCCAGGAGCTGCTGTCGGACTCCGGCATCGGCCGCGAGATGCACGTCATCGTCGGGCAAGGCCAGCTCGACTCGGTTCTCCAGGCCCGTCCCGAGGACCGCCGCGGATTCATCGAGGAAGCGGCCGGGGTCCTCAAGCACCGCAAGCGCAAGGAGAAGGCGCTGCGCAAACTCGAGGCGATGCAGGCCAACCTGACCCGGCTGACGGACCTCACCGGCGAGCTGCGCCGGCAGCTCAAGCCGCTCGGCAAGCAGGCCGAGATCGCCCGGCGCGCCGCGGGCGTGCAGGCCGAGCTGCGCGATTCCCGACTGCGGCTGCTGGCCGACGATCTGGTGACGCTGCGCTCCGAACTCGATCGCGAGGTCGCCGACGAGGAGGCCATCCGGGCCCGGCGGGCCGAGGTGGAGGCGGCCGTCGAGCAGGCCCGCGCCCGCGAGACGGAACTGGAGCAGGCGGTAGCGGCTGACGCGCCGCTCGTCGCGCGTACGCAGGAGACCTGGTACCGGCTGTCGGCGCTCGAGGAGCGGTTCCGGGGTACGGCGTCGCTGGCTGCCGAGCGGGCGCGCCACCTGGCCGCCGAGCCCGACCACGTCCGGACCGGTCGCGACCCGGAGGCGATCGAAGCCGAGGCCACCGAGGTGCGGGCCGAGGAGGCCCAGCTCAACGAGGCGCTGGCCGAATCGCACGCGACCCTGACCGAGGTCGTGGCCACCCGGCAGGACCTGGAGCGCCGCCTCGCCGAGGCCGAGCGCGCCCTCGTAGCGGCGGCCCGCGCGGTTGCCGATCGCCGCGAGGGGCTGGCCACCCTCGCCGGCCAGGTGAACGCCCTGCGCACCCGCGCGGCCGCGGGCGGCGACGAGATCGCCCGGCTGTCCGCCGCCGCCGCCGATGCCCATGACCGGGCCGGCCGTGCGGCAGCGGAGCTCAACCGGTTGCAGTCCGAGGTCGGGGTGCTCGACGAAGGTGAGCTGAGTCTCGACGAGCGGCACGAGGCGGCGGTCGCCGCCTTCGAGACGGTCAGCGCCAGGGTGCGCGACCTCGTCCAGCGCGAGCGGGACGCCGAGCGCGAGCGCTCGACGTGGACGGCTCGTGCCGAGGCGCTCGCGATGGGCCTCACCCGCAAGGACGGTGCCGGAGCCCTGCTCGCGGCCGGCTCCCGGCTGCCCGGCGTGCTCGGCTCGGTGGCCGCCCTGCTCACCGTCGACGCCGGCCACGAGGCCGCGCTCGCCGCCGCTCTCGGAGCCGTGGCCGACGCGGTGGCCGTCGCCTCCGCTACCGACGCCGTCAGCGCGCTCGAGCTGCTCAAGGAGGACGACGCCGGGCGCGCGGGCCTGCTCGTCGGTGACGCGTCGCCGACACCCGAGCGTGCGTCCTGGCCCGCCCTTCCTCCGGGCGCCGCCTGGGCGATCGACGTCGTCCGCGCGCCGGACACTGTGCGGGGGAGTGTGGCGGCGGCGCTCGACCGGGTCGCCGTCGTGGCCGACCTCGCCGCGGCGCACAGCCTGATCTCCGACCACCCGGACGTGCGCGCCGTCACGCGGGCCGGCGACGTGCTCGGTGCGCGCTGGTCGGCCGGCGGGTCATCGTCGGCGCCGAGCGCGATCGAGATCCGGGCGGCGGTGGACGAGGCCCAGCAGAAGGCCGACGAGGCCGCGGCGCGGCACGACCGGCTGCATGCCGAACTCACCGAGGCGAAGGCCCGTTCGGAGACGCTGAACGCCGACGTCGATGCCGCACTCGCGGCCCTGCACGAGTCCGACGCCAAGCTGTCGGCCGTCGCCGAGCAGCTCGCCGAACTCGGCCAGGAGGCGCGCTCGGCCGGCGCCGAGGCCGAGCGGCTGCGCGCCGCCCGCGCCGACGCGGAGGAGGCTCGCGACCGCGATCTGGCCGGGTTGTCCGAACTTGAGGAGCGGCTTCGCCTGGCTGAGGCGCAGGCCGACGAGCCGACCGAGCCCGTCACCGACGAACGCGATTCGCGGCAGGCGGAGGTCGCGCAGGCCCGGCAGGTCGAGATGGAGGCTCGCCTTGCGGTGCGCACGGGCGAGGAGCGGGTCCGGGCGGTCTCCGGCCGTGCCGAGCAGCTGCTGCGCGCCGCCGAGATCGAACGCGTGGCGCGGCGACGCCAGCAGGAAGCCCGCGAGGCGAGGGCACGGGGGGCGGTGATCGCGGCCGCCGTCCGGGACGCCGCCCACCGGGTGCTCGGGCACATCGCCGAGTCCGTCGCCACGGCGGTCGCCGAGCGGGACGCGGTGCAGCACGACCGGGTGGTGCGTGAGGGCGAGCTGCTCACGCTGCGTGCTCGCACTCGCGAGCTCGCCGACGAGCTGGCGCGGCTCACCGACGCGGTCCATCGCGACGAGATCGTGCGCGCCGAGCAGCGGCTGCGCATCGATCAGCTCGAGGCGCGGGCCGTCGAGGAGTACGGCGTCGAGGTGGAGGCGCTGATCGGGGAGTACGGGCCGGACCAGCCGTGCCCGCCGAGCGCGATCGAGACGGCGGAGTACGAGCAGGCCCGCGAGCGCGGTGAGCAGGTCGTCGCGCCGCAGCCCGGCCCGTTCGACCGGCCGACGCAGGAGAAGCGCGCCGCGCGCGCCGAGCGCGACCTCGCCCTGCTGGGCAAGGTGAACCCGCTGGCCCTGGAGGAGTTCGCCGCGCTCGAGGAGCGGCACCAGTTCCTCTCCACCCAGCTCGAGGATCTCAAGGCCACCCGGCGCGACCTGCTGACGGTGGTCAAGGAGGTCGACGACCGCATCCTGGAGGTCTTCACCGCCGCGTATCAGGACGTCGCACGGGAGTTCGAGATCGTGTTCGCCACGCTCTTCCCCGGCGGCGAGGGCCGGCTCGTGCTCACCGACCCGGACGACATGCTGCTCACCGGCATCGACGTCGAGGCCCGGCCGCCCGGCAAGAAGGTGAAGCGGCTGTCCCTGCTGTCCGGCGGCGAACGCTCGCTGACGGCCGTCGCGCTGCTGGTCGCGATCTTCCGTGCCCGACCGAGCCCGTTCTACGTCATGGACGAGGTCGAGGCGGCACTGGACGACGTGAATCTGGGCCGGTTGATCTCGCTGGTGGCCGAGCTTCGGGCCAGCAGCCAGATCATCATCATCACGCACCAGAAGCGCACGATGGAGATCGCCGACGCGCTCTACGGGGTGACGATGCGGGGCGACGGCGTCACCCAGGTGATCAGCCAGCGGCTGCGGGACGCCGAAGGACAAGCGTTGGCGGTGTCGACCTGACACGCGACAGGTCGGGTGTCGCGGGTATGAGTTGCGCGGGCCGGATTCGGACATCACGCCCTCGTCACATACCGTAGCGGGGTGACGATGCCGAGATTCTCCCCTCGACCTCGCCGGATGTGGGGCGCCGTGGCCCTGATGGCCGGTGCCGCTCTCATCCTCGCCGCCTGCTCGTCGGGCAACGGCGCGGCGCCCAAGACCGTGACCGTCACTCCCAGCTCGGGCACCAGCACCGGGTCGTCCGGATCGTCCGGGTCGTCGACGAGCTCCGCGCCGAGCACCACCGCCGCACCGACCGGAAAGCCGGTGCATGTGAAGCTGACCAACGCCGACGGGTCGACCGTCGGGGTGGGCATGCCGGTCATTGCGTACTTCTCGAAGCGGATCACCAGCGCGAAGGCGCTGGCCCAGGCCACGAAGGTGACCGTGAACGGGACCTCGACCAAGGCAGCCTGGTACTTCGAGACCTCGGCGGCATTCAAGGGCTACCCGATCGAGGCGCACCTCCGGCTCCAGAACTACTGGCCGGCCCACGCCACGATCCACGTGGACATTCCGATCAAGGGCCTGTCCGCCGGCACGGGGCTGATCTACGACGACAGCCTGACCCTGGACTTCTCGACGGGCGCGGCCAACATCACGACCGTCGACGACTCGACGCACACGATGACCGTGACCACCGACGGCAAGGCATACGGCACGTTCCCCGTCTCGCTCGGCGCCACGAACACGCCGACCGCCCGTGGCACCAAGGTGATCATGGAGAAGGGCGCCAGCATCTGCATGCGGGGCCCCGGCTATTACGAGTGCGGCGTCAAGTACACGCAGCGGCTGACCTATGGCGGCGAGTACCTGCACTCCGCGCCGTGGAACCTCGGCAACATCGGCCGCTTCGACTCGTCCAACGGCTGCACCAACCTGCGGCCCGCCGACGCGGCCAAGCTCTACGGCTTCCTCCAGATCGGTGACGTCGTCACCTACCCGAATGCCAACGGCCCGAAGATGCAGCTCGGCCAGGGCTACGGCGACTGGAACGTGCCGTGGTCACTGTGGCTGACCGGTGGGCTCGTCAGCACCCACTGATCCGGTGCCGGGCTGTTCCGCGCCGCTGTGCTGAGAGAATGACCGGGTGGTCTACCTCTGGATTGCTCTGGCAGTCGTCGTTGTAGCGCTTGGCCTCGTTGCGGCGCTCGTCGTGCCCCGCCGTCGCGGGGCAGCGCGCACGCCGCCGCAACCAGGTGTCGACTATCGGCCCGGTGTCGGTGACGACGCCGAAGTTCCGCGAGATACGCCGACGCGGTCGGTCGGCACCGTTCTGGACCTGCCGCCGGAGGCACCAGCAGAGGCCGATGTCGAGACGTCCGCTCTGGAGACGCCCGCTCTCGAGACGCCCGCGGTCGAGACCCCCGAGCCGACCGCGGGCCGGCTGCTGCGGCTTCGGTCCCGGCTGGCTCGCTCGCAGTCGACGCTCGGCCGCGGGCTGCTGTCCGTGCTCTCGCGCGAGCAGCTCGACGACCAGGCGTGGGAGGAGATCGAGGAGGCGCTGCTGACGGCCGACGTCGGCGTCAGCGCGACCACGGAGATCGTCGAGCGGCTGCGTTCGCGCACTAGGGTGCTCGGCACTCGCTCGCAGGGCGAGCTGCGGGCGCTGCTGGCCGACGAGCTGGTCGCCGTGCTGCAGCCCGACCTGGACCGCTCGCTGCACACGTTGCCCTCCACGGGCCGTCCCGCCGTCGTGATGGTCGTGGGCGTAAACGGCACCGGCAAGACCACCACCTGCGGCAAGCTGGCGCGGGTCCTGGTCGCCGATGGGCGCACCGTCCTGCTCGGCGCCGCGGACACGTTCCGCGCGGCGGCTACCGAACAGCTACAGACCTGGGGATCGCGGGTGGGCGCTGCGACGGTGCGCGGACCTGAGGGCGGCGATCCGGCCAGCGTCGCCTTCGACGCGGTGAAGCAGGGCACCGAGGACAAGGTCGACGTCGTCGTCATCGACACGGCCGGCCGGTTGCACACGAAGGTCGGCCTGATGGACGAGTTGGGCAAGGTCAAGCGGGTCGTCGAGAAGCAGGGACCGGTCGACGAGACGCTGCTTGTGCTCGATGCGACGACCGGCCAGAACGGGCTCGTGCAGGCCCGCGTTTTCACCGAGGTCGTCGACGTCACCGGCATCGTGCTGACCAAGCTGGACGGCACCGCGCGCGGCGGAATCGTCATCAGCGTCCAGCGCGACCTCGGGGTTCCGGTGAAGCTCGTCGGCCTCGGCGAAGGCCCGGACGACCTGGCGCCGTTCGATCCGGAGCAGTTCGTCGATGCGCTTCTCGGCTGACCGGCAACGGAATCCGACATGAAGGCTCTCTACAAGGCGGCCGCGGCGCCAGGGTTCGAATTCCTCGAGCGACCGGATCCTCACGCCGGGCCCGGCGAGGTCAAGATCCGGGTCCTGCGGACCGGAATCTGCGGCACTGACTTGCACATCGAGTCGTGGGACGCCTGGGCCGCCGGCGCAGTCAACGTGCCGCTCGTGCCCGGGCACGAGTTCTGCGGCGAGGTGGTCGCGGTGGGTGAGGGCGTCCGTGACGTGCGGGTGGGTGACCAGGTGTCGGGTGAGGGCCACGTCGTGTGCGGCACCTGCCGCAACTGCCGGGCCGGGCGGCGGCATCTGTGTATCCGCACGTCCAGCGTCGGCGTGAACCGCGACGGCGCCTTCGCGGAGTACGTGGTGCTGCCGGAGTCCAACGTGTGGGTGCATCACGAACCCGTCGACCCGGACCTCGGCGCGATCTTCGACCCGTTCGGCAACGCTGTGCACACCGCGCTGTCGTTCCCGCTCGTCGGCGAGGACGTGCTGATCACCGGGGCGGGTCCGATCGGCCTGATGGCGGCCGAGGTGTGCCGGCACGTCGGCGCGAGGTTCGTGGTGATCACCGACGTCAGCGAGTACCGCCTGGCGCTGGCGCGCGAGATGGGTGCCGATCTGGCGCTGGACGTCACGCACGAGTCGATCGCGGATGCCCAGCATCGACTGGGCATGGTCGAAGGCTTCGACGTCGCGCTCGAGATGAGCGGTCATCCCTCGGCGTTGCCGGAGGTGCTGGCGAACCTCAACCACGGCGGCCGCATCGCGATGCTCGGCCTGCCCAGCGCCCCGATAGAGATCGACTGGGGAAAGGTCGTCACGCACATGATCACGATCAAGGGCATCTACGGGCGCGAGATGTTCGAGACCTGGTACGCGATGAGCGCCATGCTGCGTTCCGGCCTCGACATCTCGAAGGTGATCACGCACCGGTTCCCGGCCGGGCAATGGGCCGACGCGTTCGCGACGGCGCGGGGCGGGCGGTGCGGCAAGGTCGTGCTGGATTGGACGGTGGTCTGATGTACGGGTCGGTGCGTGACGAGCTGCGCTCCACGCTGGAGGAGATCCGCGCGGCGGGTCTGTACAAGAGCGAGCGGCAGCTGGCCTCGCCGCAGGCGTCGCACGTCTTAGCCGGCGGACGGAAGCTGCTGAACTTCTGCGCCAACAACTACCTCGGCCTGGCCGACCATCCCGACGTCGTCGCGGCGGCGCAGCGGGCCCTGTCGGACTGGGGCTTCGGCATGGCCAGCGTGCGCTTCATCTGCGGCACCCAGACGCAGCATGCCGAGCTGGAGTCGCGACTGTCGTCGTTCCTCGGCACCGACGCGACGATCCTGTACTCGTCGTGTTTCGACGCAAACGGCGGCGTGTTCGAGGTGCTTCTCGACGAGAGCGACGCGGTGATCTCGGACGAGCTCAATCACGCCTCGATCATCGACGGCATCCGGCTGTGCAAAGCGACGCGCTACCGGTACCGCAATCGCGACATGGCCGATCTCGAGACGCAGCTGCAGGCCGCAGCCTCAGCGCGACGCCGACTGGTCGTCACCGACGGTGTGTTCTCCATGGACGGTTACCTGGCGCCGCTGCCCGACATCTGCGACCTCGCGGAGCGGTACGGCGCGATGGTGATGGTCGACGACTCGCACGCCGTCGGCTTCATTGGCCCGACCGGCGCCGGTACGCCGGAGTTGCTCGGCGTGCGGGACCGCGTCGACCTGGTGTCCGGCACGCTCGGCAAGGCGCTCGGCGGGGCGTCCGGCGGCTACATCGCGGCCCATGCCGAGATCGTCGAGCTGCTGCGCCAGCGCTCGCGGCCGTACCTCTTCTCCAACGCGGTCGCACCGTCGGTGGTGGCTGGCTCGCTGGCCGCGCTCGACCTCGTGGCCCGAAGCGGCGAGCAGCGCGAAACGCTGCGGGGCAACACAATCGTCTTCCGGCGGCGGATGGCCGAGGAGGGCTTCGACGTCCTGCCGGGGGAGCACCCGATCACGCCGGTGATGTTCGGCGACGCGGTCCTCGCCGGACGCATGGCCGAGCAGATGCTCGAGCACGGTGTCTACGTGATCGCGTTCTCCTATCCCGTCGTGCCGCAGGGCAAGGCCCGGATCCGGGTGCAGCTGTCCGCGGCTCACTCCGAAGACGACGTCGAGACGTGCGTGCGGGCATTCGTCGCCGCACGCGCCACCATAGCGTCGGGTTGATCTGACCTGCCGCTTGCTCAGGTATCAGCCGGCGCCGCCGATGACTCAATAGAGACATCGGGTACGTCAGGAGGAGCCATGGCTATCACGGGCGCGGTAATGATCGCCGCTGAGCTGGCCCGGTCGACGGCTGCCGACGAACGCGTTGCCGCCACCGAGCGCCGGCTGTACGACGCCGAGGTCGCCCTGCACATCGCCCACCAGACCCACGTCGACGAGTGGATCGCGTCAGCGGCCGATCGCCTGCACGCGGCGATCATCGAGCACACCGCGGCCGTGCACGCAGCCGAGTATCACTGAGCGGTCCAACGGGATCAGCGGCTCCGATCAGGGGTTCCGATCAGGGGTTCCGCAATCCCGAGGACGATGACGCGAACGTCTCGCGGGATCTGACGGCGCGGCGAAGGTCGTCGCCGGCGTCGATCACCGAGCGGCGGATGTGCTCGTCCAGATCGGGGTGGGCGAGCAGTCTTTCCGTGCGGGCGACAGTAGCGGCGTCGACGGCTGTCGACGGGTAGGCGTACTCGGCGATCCGAGCGACCACCCAGCCGGATCGGATCGGGGCGGTGCCGCGGATCTCGTCGAAATAGCGCGCGACGAACGGCTGCGTGAGCTCGGCCTGCGACGGCTGCCAGAAGGCGTCGGCCATGGCGTACAGCTCGTAGTTCGAGCATTCGGCGTCGGTCATCAGCGTGTGCCATGCGCGCTGCTTCGCCATCGCATCGGGCCGAGCCGCGCGGCAGTAGGCCGCGTGCACGGCGCCCTGGGTGGTGCGGTCACCGGCCGCTTCGGCATCGATCTGCTCGGCGCTCGCGGCACCGAGCACGGACAGCCGCTCGAGCACCGCCCACCTCAGCTCGGCGTCGATCTCGATTCCGTCGGGCACGCCGTCGTCGGCAAGCCAACCGCGCAGGCCGTCGGCGTCGGACCAGGCCCGGACCAGACCGCGCGCGGCGGCGAGCTGGCGGCCGGAACCGGCGCCGGCGCGGTGCACCATGTGGTGTGCGGTGTCGGCCAGCCGGGCGAGCGCGCGCCCTCGAACGTCGTCGGGCAGGTAGCGGCCGATGAGCACGTCGGTGGACCAGCGCAGGACGGTCGACACCACAGTGTCATTCGGCTCGTCCAGCAGTGCGCGGACCGGGATCTCGACGGCGACGGCCGGATCGAGGTCGGCGTCGGTGACGGCTACCCGGAGCGCATTCCAGATCACCGCGCGCGACAGCGGGTCCGCGATCTGGCCGAGCATGTTCGCCATGGCCGGCCACGAACGCTCGGGTAACCAGATCTTCGCCCACGTGTCGTCGCCGGCGTCGGGCAGCACCAGCGCGGCATCGGCTCGGATGCCTGTGACCGGCGTCAGGTCGTCCTGCACCACGGCCGGGACCCGTGCGAGCTCGTGTCCGGACTCGTCGAACGACGCGACCGTGATCGCATGCGGCCGCGTGCTGGCAGAGCCGCCGGGTCCGGTGCGGCGCAGTCCCGGGCCGGCCTCCGTCGCCTCGACGGCGAGCGTGTCCAGTCCGGCCTGCCGCAACCACGCATCGCTCCAGGCCGGCAGGTCACGCGCCCCGGCGGCCGTCCACGCGCTGATCAGGTCGGCGAACTCCGCATTGCCGTATGCGTGTTGGTCGACGTGCCGGCGCAGTCCGTCGAGGAACACGTCGTCGCCGAGTCGGGCCGCGAGCTGGCGGAGCACGGATGCGCCTTTGGCGTAGGAGATCCCGTCGAAGTCGTTCAGTGCGGATGCGGCATCGGCCGCGCCGTTGCCCGCCACTGGATGCGTCGACGGCCGGCGGTCGGCGGTGTAGCCCCACGACTTGCGCTGGATCCCGAACTCGACCCAGGCATCGTGCTCGGTAACCCGGTCAGTGACCCGCTCGCCCAGGTACTCGGCGAAGGACTCGTTGAGCCATAAGTCGTCCCACCACCGCATCGTCACGAGGTCGCCGAACCACATGTGCGCCATCTCGTGCGCGATC
>JAODNL010000025.1 GCA_025465405.1 Pseudonocardiales bacterium
CGGACGCCGCGGAACCCACCGCTGAATCGCAGGATGATCGCGACGACGACGAGCGACCACACCATGCGCTGCGCCAGGATCTCGATCGTCCCGGCCGGCTCGAGCAACGGCCAGTAAAGCGGGAACAAGCCCCACAGCAGATATGCCGATGCGCCGAAGACCAGACCCTTGCGGGCATCCGACTCGTCCTGCACACCCCCACATTACGGGCGCACGCGAGGCGGTTCTGCGGCCGCGTGAGCGTCAGTGCCCGCTGAGGGTCCTGAACACTCCGATCAGTTCCAGCACGTCGTTGCCCTTGAGCCCCGTGAGCAGGCCGGTTGATTGGTCGAGAATCGTGCGGACGGGGTTCACGTACCACTGGCCGCCGGACTGTGTGGTGACGATGCCCCCTTGGGTCTCGCCGCCGAAAAGATCCGTCAGCGCCTGCTTCTGCGCCGGCGTCAGCGGCTGCCCGCCGAGGCGCTCCAGCTGGCTCGCGAGTTGCGCCGCGATCTGCGATGTGCACAGATGCTGCGGGGCCTGTCCCGGCAGCGTCATGTCGACGCAGTCGCCGTTGACCGTCACGACGATCTTGTCGCCGGTGCCTGTCGTCACGGTGACGCTGTTCAGGGTCACGAGCTGGGCGCCGCCGGTCGTGGGCTTCACGGTCAGTTGCAGGTCGTCGATGTGCACGTTCGCCGCCGGATAGGACGAGCCGGCGCTCTTCACGATCAGACCGGCGTAGTCGTGAACCGCGGCCATCTCGTCGGGCGACAGCAACTCGATCGCGCGGGCGATGTCGCCGCTGACCAGCGCGTTGACGAGCTGCTTCACCGCGTCCACGGGAGAAGCCGCGCCCTTGGCCGGCACGTAATCCGCGGTGGTGGGTCCGACTGCTCCAGATCCGACCGCTGCGTAGTCCGCGATCGTGTAGAAGATGCTCGGATACCAGCGCCCGCCTACCTTCTCGGTGGCAATCCGGATCGGCTTGCCGTTGTTGGAACGCACGGCGTCGGCGATGTCGACGGTGCTCGTCCGGCTGGCCGTCGGAGCGCCGCTGGGGAACAGTGTCTTCACGAATCCGCTGGTGAACGGGATCTTGCTGGCGTCCGTGTTCAGACTGACCGTCCCGCCGGTCAGCTGGATGATCTGCACGTGGTCGTTGACCGTCACGTCGGCGTCGAACGCGAGGTTCTTGATCGAGGTCTTGACGGCTGCCACCTTCGTCGGATCGGCATCCGGCCGGAGGACGCGGATCCGCTTGAGCTCCTTGATGTCGTTGAGCAATGGTGTGGCAATCGCGTCGCGTTCGCCGGGCGCAAGATCGTCGAGCACGCCGACGAGGTCGGATTTGTTGATGTCGTCGACGATCGCCTGCACGGCCGCCTTCGGAGATGCCGCGCCGTGATGTGAGTTCGAGTTCGAGACGGCGACGTATGTCGCGACGCCTCCGCCGGCAAGCGCGACCACCGCGACCAGGCTCGCGATGAGCTTCCCGCGCCCGCCGCGCTTCGGCGCTTCGGGCGATCCGCCGAGGTAGTCCCAGCCGCCCTCGGCCGGTGGTGGCCCCCAGACCGGCTCGGAGTTCTGCGGGTGCCACCCACTCGGCTGCTGCGGCGGTTGCCACGCCCCTGGCTGCGCGGGCTGCCACGCGCCCGGCTGCGCGGGCTGCCACGCGCCTGGCTGCTGGGGCGGCGGCCACGCCCCCGGCTGCTGGGGCGGCTGCGGTGGTGGCCAGTACGGCGCCGGTGGTTGCTGTGGCTCGCCGCTCGGCCATCCAGGCGCCCCGGGCTGCTCGGGTGGTGGCGGTTGGGACATCGTCAGCTCCTGTGCCGGCGCGCGGGTCGCTGCGGTAGCAGCAGCAACACAGTAGACGCTGTGATCAGCGCCGTCGCACCGACAACCGTCACTACGGGTCCGGGCGCCTCGGGGGCGACCAATCCGGATCCGCGCACGGCGAGCGCGCCCGCCGACACAGCGGCCGCGAACGCTCCGAGGAGCAGGCCCAGCACGGCTGACGGGCGGACCAGTCCGGCCGCGAACAGCACCACCACGCCCGCACAGGCCAACCCGACGAACGGCCAGGCGGTCAGCGCGGCGCCGAGCCAACCGGGAACGTCGAGCAGCCGGCGCATCGCGCCGCCGGCCTGATAACTGTTACGCGTCACGGAACCGGACTTCAGCCAGGGCAGGAAGGTCCCGATCACGATCACGACCAGGCCGAGAACGCCGGCGAGAGCGCCGGCGAGAACGCCGACGCGAACGCCGGACAGTGTCGCGGCGGCGCGCGTCACCGCGGCAGGCGCACGTCGTCGTGATTCGGCCGGACCGTCCGGACGTCGATCTCCATCCAGGTCTCGGGGACGCGAAGCGAGCCGAACCCGATCGGTTCGTACACACCGTGAGCGTCGCGCGTCGTGAGGGCGAAGCGGGGCACACCCAGCCCAGCGAGATGGTCGACGACGGTCCGCACCAGCCAGCTGCCGATGCCGCGGCCGCGCCAGTCCGCGTCGACGACCACGTCGCCGAGCCACGCGAACGACGCCAGGTCGGTCGTTGCCCGCGCGAGCGCGATCTGCTCGCCGGAGGGCCGGTACACCCCGTAGGGATACGAGTTGGCCAGGGAACGCTCGATGGTCGGCCGATCGCGGTCATGTGCCCAGTACGACTCGGCCAACCACGCGCAGATCCGGTCGATCTCCAGCATCGACCGGTCGTCCGCGATCGTCAGACCGTCGGCACGCCGCAGCTGCAATCCCATACCGTCGATGATCGCGCGCGCGGCAAGCTCGATCGGATCAGTCGATCGTCCACGGGTCGGCGCCGGCGAGCAGGGCGCCGAGCGCGGCGTCGTCGCCGGGCGCCTTGGCCGCCGCCTGGTCCAGTTGCGCGGTCATCATCGCGTCGTACGTGGGATGTTCGACGGAGCGGAATACGCCCATCGGCGAGTACCTGCTGTCGAGGGAGGACAGCCGGGACAGCGCAAACGCGAACGACGGGTCCTCGGCGTGCGCGTCGTGCACCACGACGCGCGGGTCGTCGGCGGCGACGTCATCCGCGATCGCCAGCGCGCCGTTGGGCTCCCGCACGACCGCCTTCGACCCATCCGTACCGAACCGGAGCGGCTGGCCGTGCTCCATCCTGATGGTCCAGTCGTCGCGCGTGTCCGCTTCCTTCAGCAGGTCGAACGCGCCATCGTTGAAGATGTTGCAGTTCTGGTAGATCTCGACCAGCGCGGTGCCGTTGTGATCGGCCGCCGCGCGCAGCACCGACGTGAGGTGCTTGCGATCGGAGTCGAGGGTGCGCCCGACGAACGTGGCTTCGGCGCCGAGCGCCACAGACACGGGGTTGAACGGGTTGTCCAGCGAGCCCATCGGCGTCGACTTGGTGATCTTGCCAATCTCGGACGTAGGGGAGTACTGGCCCTTGGTCAAGCCGTAGATGCGGTTGTTGAACAGCAGGATCTTGAGGTTGACGTTGCGTCGCAGGGCGTGAATCAGGTGGTTGCCGCCGATCGACAGCGCGTCGCCGTCGCCGGTGACGACCCACACGGACAAGTCCGGACGCGAGGTCGACAGGCCGGTCGCGATCGCCGGGGCGCGGCCGTGGATGGAGTGCATGCCGTAGGTGTTCATGTAGTACGGGAACCGCGACGAGCACCCGATGCCGGAGATGAACACGATGTTCTCGCGCGCGACGCCGAGCTCGGGCATGAAGCCCTGGACCGCGGCGAGGATCGCATAGTCACCGCAGCCCGGGCACCAACGGACCTCCTGGTCGGTCTTGAAGTCCTTCGGCTTGAGATTGAGCTCAGTCATGGGCAATCACTCCTTGCAGCATCTCGGCGAGCTCCTCGGCCTTGAACGGCAGGCCGCGGACCTGGGTGACGCTGATTGCGTCGACGAGGTACCGCGCGCGGATCAGGGTAGCGAGCTGGCCGAGGTTCATCTCGGGGATCACGACCTTCTCGTAGCGCGTCAGGATCTCGCCGAGGTCATTCGGGAACGGGTTGACGTGGCGTAGGTGTAGCTGCGCGATCGACGCCCCGCTTGCGCGCACCCGGCGGCAGGCGGCGCCGATCGGGCCGTACGTCGAGCCCCAACCGAGCACGAGGACGCGGGCATCGCGGTCCGGGTCGTCGACCACCAGCGGCGGCAGGCTGCGGGCGATGCCGTCGACCTTGGCCTGGCGGGTGCGGACCATGAAGTCGTGGTTGTCCGGGTCGTAGCTGATGTTGCCGGTCTTGTCGGCCTTCTCGATCCCGCCGAGGCGGTGTTCCAGGCCGGGGGTGCCGGGCACGGCCCAGGGCCGGGCCAGCGTCTCGACGTCACGCAGGTAGGGCAGGAACTGACCGTCGGCACCGTTGGGCTCGGTGGCGAACGCGACCGTCAGGTCGGGCAGGTCGGCGACCGACGGGAGCTGCCACGGCTCGGACCCGTTGGCCAGGTACCCGTCAGACAGAAGGAACACCGGCGTGCGGTAGGTCAGCGCGATGCGCGCGGCCTCCAGCGCCGCGTCGAAGCAGTCGCCGGGTGACTGTGCGGCCACGATCGGAACCGGAGCCTCGCCGTTGCGGCCGTACATCGCCTGCAGCAGGTCGGACTGCTCGGTCTTGGTGGGCAACCCGGTGGACGGTCCGCCACGCTGGATGTCACAGACGACCAGCGGCAGCTCGAGTGACACCGCGAGCCCGATCGCCTCGCCCTTGAGCGCGATGCCCGGCCCGGACGAGGTCGTCACGGCGAGCGCGCCACCGAACGACGCGCCCAGCGCCGCCCCGATACCCGCGATCTCGTCCTCGGCCTGGAAGGTCCGCACGCCGAAGCGCTTGTGCTTGGACAGCTCGTGCAGGATGTCCGAGGCCGGCGTGATCGGGTAAGCGCCCAGGAACAGGGGCAGTCCCGACCGCCGCGATGCGGCGATCAGCCCGTAGGCCAGCGCCAGGTTGCCGCTGATGTTGCGGTACGTGCCCGGCGCCTGCACCGCGGGCTTGATCTCGTACGAGACCGCGAACGCCTCGGTGGTCTCCCCGAAGTTCCAGCCCGCCTTGAACGCGGTGACGTTCGCCTCGGCGATATCCGGCTTGTTCGCGAACTTCTGCCGGACAAACGCCAGCGTTCCCTCGGTCGGACGCGAATACATCCACGACAGCAAGCCCAGCGCGAACATGTTCTTGCTGCGGCCGGCATCCTTGCGCGACAGCTCGCTGCCGGCCAGCGCATCGAGGGTCAGCTGGGTCATATCGAGCGCATGGACGGTGAAGCCCTCGAGACTGCCGTCCTCGATCGGGTTCGACGCCCACCCGACGCGGGTCAGTGCCCGGTCGGTGAAATCGTGGGTGTCGACGATCAGCGTGCCGCCCTTGGGCAGATCACCGACGTTGGCCTTCAACGCCGCCGGGTTCATTGCCACCAGCACGTCCGGCCGGTCACCCGGCGTCAGGATGTCGTAGTCGGCGAAGTGCAGCTGGAAGGACGAGACGCCCGCCAGCGTGCCTTGCGGAGCCCGGATCTCGGCCGGGAAGTTCGGGAAGGTCGCCAGGTCGTTGCCGAAGAGCGCGGTCTCTTGCGTGAACCGATCACCGGTCAACTGCATGCCGTCGCCGGAATCGCCAGCGATCCGAATCACAACTCTGTGCAGCTGCTGGACATTCTTTGACATACGGGCGGAGGCCTCCAGCATCCAGTGAGGCGTGCGTCTACACCGCACCCGGCGCGATCGCAACCCTGCCATTCTACGTATCCGGAGAGCCGTTGCGCCCGTGGGCTGGCTCACTTACCGCCGGAAAATCGATTCGCCGTCCGGTGCGTCCGGTTTGCGAGGGGCTTTTGCCCACCCTCGGCCCGCCGCTAGTCTGTGCCGCGTCGCCGGGCTACGTCGGTCCGTCGGTACGTTACGGTTCGTCCAGGTTTGCTCCGCGATTCGGGCGGCGGTTGTGAGAGCCGCCCTCGCGCTGGGTAGCACGAAACGGGACCTGTACCCAGCCACTGCCACTCGCTCAACCATGTGCACGAGGAGGCGACATGAGGGATCTGGTCCTGCCGGCGTTCGAGATGGACTGCCGCGACTGGTTGGTCGTTACGCCGGCCGAAGTGGGACTGCCTGACGAGCTCGCCGGCGCGCCCTTGCTAGCCGTCCTCAGCACCGCGGTCCTCGACGGCGACCGGTTCCGGTCCGCGCGCTGCGTGCTCAGCGTCGGGCTGCTGGACGAGGACGTCCCGGCACGGCCGGTGGCCGATGGCAGCGTTGCCGCCGAGTTGCTCATTGCCGACGAGCCGGCCGACTCGATGAGTTATGTCCTGCCGGCACCGGAGGGACGGCTGGCCCTCCTCGCTGAATTCATGATGGCCGACGGTGCCGACGTGGACGTAGTCGACCGGGTCGAGGCTTTGATGGCCTCCTTCCGCTGGGCCGCTTGAGGCCTACCGCGCTTCTTGTCTATCGGAGAGATAGACAAAGTTTACTTCGTCAGGCAGACTGGGATCGTGCATGAGGTCCGCTTGGCAGGATTCGCCCTTCGCCGGGCTCCTGTCATGTTCTGGATCGGGCGTCGTGCCGACGAGTTCGACGAGGGATGTCAGCAGGCCTGAGCCCGGCCCCCGTCCCTCGATCGAACTTCTCGGAGTGCTCCCATGTCGCGCAACGCGCGCACCCGCCGCGGTCCCCGATATCTCAACCCCCTCGAACTGATCGACTTCACCCGCTTCTTCGCCGGCGAGGTCGCCGCGGGGAAGTATCCGTACATCGACTTCGATACCGAGACGCGCTGGCACCAGCGCATCTACCGCGACCAGCGCCTGGACGTATGGCTGATCAGCTGGTTGCCGTCGCAGGGCACCCAGCTGCACGACCACGGCGGCTCGTCCGGATCGTTCACCGTCCTGTCCGGGGTCCTCGCGGAGGCGGTCTTCGTCGGCGGGCGAGACGGGTCCGGCGGCCGGCTGAGCGAGCACGGGCATCCGCCCGGCAGCAGCGTCGGCTTCGGACCCCATTACGTTCACGACGTCCGCAACCTCGGCGACGAACCGGCCGTTAGCGTCCACGCCTACTCGCGCCCGCTCGCCTCGATGACCTACTACGACGTCGACGACGGTGCGCTCGTCAGGCTGGCATCCCTGGCGACGGACGATCCGGAGCCGCAGGTCGACGTGCGAGCCGCGTCGTGAGCGTGCCGGCGCGCTACGCCTCGGTTGACGAGCTCCTGGCCGACGCCCGCTCCCGCCTGGACCGGTTGATACCGGCAGACGCGGCGCAGGCGGTCCGCCAGGGCGCGCGGCTGGTGGACATCCGCCCCGCCGAGCAGCGGCTGGCGGAGGGTGAGATCCCCGGCTCGCTGGTCGTCGAACGCAACCACCTCGAGTGGCGGCTGCACCCGGAGTCGGACGCCCGGGTTCCGGCCGCCGTCTCCGGGCAGCGGTGGATCGTCGTCTGCTCGGAGGGCTTCACGTCCTCGCTTGCCGCCGATGCGTTGAACACGATCGGTGTCGCGGCCACTGACCTCGTCGGTGGTTTCGCGGGATGGCAGGAAGCCGGTCTGCCCACCACCGCGGGCGGCACGCCGGCGGGTCAGTTCGTCAGCTGACTTCCTCGATCCGCGCCGTCGCCACGTCGAACACGAAACCTCGCACGTCGTCCCGGTGCGGGATCCACGCACAGGACCGAACCGTCTCGACGGACCTGCGGGTGTCCTCGCGCAGGTCCGTGAAGCCGGGCACCCGCCACGGCGGCTCGTCACCGGACTCCGCGGTCAGCTGCGCACGAAACGCGTCGTCGTCGAAGCCGTCCATGCCGCACTCGGTGTGGTGGATGATCACGACCTCGCGGGTGCCCAGTGTCCGCTGGCTAATGGCGAGCGAGCGCAGCACGTCGTCGGTGGGAATCCCGCCGGCGTTGCGGATCAGGTGAGCGTCGCCGATATCGAGGCCGAGCGCGCCGAACAGGTCGAGGCGCGAGTCCATGCAGGTGATGATGGTCGTCCGCAACTTGGGCCGGATCGGCCGCGGGCCCGGAAACGTCGCGACATAGGACTCGTTGGCATGGATGAGGTGGTCGATCGCCGACATGAGTAGAAGTCAAGCAGAGCGGCACCACGCGTGGGATGCCGTCGTCGTCACACTGCCCGGGAACGCGTCGGGCCCGATCGAGCGTTGAGGGGATGTGCGTAGCGCAACAAACGCCCTGAAGACGGCTGTCCTGTTCGGGGCTCTGGCGGCACTGCTGATCGGTCTAGGCGGTGCCTTCTTCGGCACGCGTGGACTACTGATCGGGTTGCTCATCGCGGTCGGCATCAACGCCTTCAGCTACTTCAACTCGGACAAGATCGCGCTTGCCTCCATGCGCGCCCGCCCGGTCAGCGAGGCCGAGCAGCCCGCGATGTACCGGATTGTGCGCGAGCTGGCCACCAACGCCCGCCAGCCGATGCCACGGCTGTACGTCTCGCCGACGTCCCAGCCGAACGCGTTCGCCACCGGCCGGAGCCCGCGGCACGCCGCCGTCTGCGCCACCGAAGGGATCCTGGCCATCCTCGACGAGCGTGAGCTGCGCGCCGTCCTCGGCCACGAGCTCAGCCACGTCTACAACCGCGACATCCTGATCTCCTCGGTCGCCGGAACCGTAGCCGCGGCGATCACCTACCTGGCGAACTTCGCCCTGTTCTTCGGTGGCAGCGGCCGCGACCGGGACAGCAACCCGATCGCGGGGTTGCTGATGCTGTTCCTCGGACCGCTGGCGG
>JAODNL010000037.1 GCA_025465405.1 Pseudonocardiales bacterium
GATCAACTCCGCGCTGGATCGCGGCGGCATGAGCGGCGCCGTCCAGTTCGCCATAGATCGCCGCGGCCTGATCATCACGGTCATCACGAACGCGCTCGTCTTTCCCGGCAACAGCGCAACCCTGCTACCGGAAGGGCAGCGCATCCTCGGCGTCATCGCGCCGCCCCTGGACGGAACGTCGAACAACATCGAAGTGGACGGGTTCACCAACCAGGAGAAGGTGAGCACGGACCCCTATCCGAGCGGATGGGAGTTGTCATCGGCGCGGGCCTCGGCGGTCGTCCGCTACCTGATCCATGGCGGAGTCCTCGAGTCGCGGCTCAGCGCCGTCGGCTTCTCCGATCAACGACCGCTCTATCCCGCGAACGACCCGCGCTCGATCACCCGCAACCGTCGGGTCGAGGTCGTCGTTCTCTCATCCCTGCCCCCAGCAGCCGGCGACCAGCTCCAGGCCGCCGGAGGCAGTTGATCTGAAAGGAGGCGACATGACCGCACCGACCGCGGCTCGTGAGAACCGTTGGGGCACCAACGGTCGCCGCGACGCATCCGTCACGTCGAAAGGCGACGTCGTGCCGGCCAAGGAAGGCGGCGACGCGGCCGCACCGGTCCCGCCCAAGCGCGCCCGCTTGAAGTCGAAGAAGGCCCTGATCGCAATCGCGGCCGTGCTCGCCCTCGGCGCCGGCGGGTACACGTTCCTGATGCCGAGCAAGGTCGGACCACCCAGTGGCGGCGACGTCGTCTCGATGGACGCGACCACCCTGAATCTCACCGGCGGGCACTACCTCAAGATCGCGGTGGCGGTTCAGCTCGTGAAGGGAAAGGCGACCGCGACCGGCTTCTACACCAGCCACGCCGCCGAGCTGACGATCGACGAGTTCAGCAACCGGACAGTCGAATCCCTCTCGTCCAACGACGCCCGTAAGAAGCTCACTGCCGATCTTCTCGTGAAGATCCAGAAGGCGTACCCCGGGGAGGTGTTCAACGTCTTCCTGACCCAGTTCGTCACCCAGTAATGGCTCCGGCCTTGGGCCCTAGCCGGCCGCCGCCACTCGGTGATCAAGACGTCCGAATGGTCGCCCGGGCAGCCGAAACGACGTCTTGATCACCACGGCGGCATGATCGGCTCAGGTGCACCTCCGAGCTGCCGATAGCCAGAAGGTGCCAGCCAATCCGGTCAGCGAGCTCCGCGACGCCGCGCGCACGCCGTCGGGTCCGCGAGGCAAGGTCGTGACGCCCTACGACTTCCGGCGGCCCACCAAGCTGTCCCGCGAACACGTCCGGATGTTGCAGATCGCGTACGAGACGTTCGCGCGCCGGCTGACCACCCTGCTCACCAGCGGCCTGCGCCAGGTCTGCTCGGTCACCGTGGCCGACATCACCCAGCAGAGCTACGAGGAATTCGTCACCGGCCTGGCGCCGCTGACGCTCATGGCTCCGATCGCGGTGCCGCCGCTGGCCGGCACCGGCGTGCTGGAGTTCTCGCTACCGACCGCGCTCACGGCGATCGACCACATGCTCGGCGGTCCAGGTGGGACCCAGCTCGCCCGCCCGCTGACCGACATCGAGACGACCCTGCTACGCGGGCTGCTCGAGCAGATGATCGGCGTGCTGCGGTACTCCTTCGAGCCGATCGTGGCGATCGACCCCGAGCTCGGCGCGATCGAGTACAACCCGCAGTTCGTGCAGGCGGCCGGCGCCACCGACGGCGTGGTCGTTGCCGCGTTCGACATGGTTGTCGGTAGCGAGTCCTGCCGGGCGACGCTGTGCCTGCCGCTCGCGCCGCTGCTGCCCCGTCTGATGGCCCAGCGCGTACGGAGCGACGGCGGGGCGGATGCCCGGCTCGCCGCAGAGACGGCGGCGCTCCGGCTGCGGGAGCGCCTCGGCGATGTGCCGGTAGACGTCACCGTCCTGTTCCATCCGGTCGCGCTCAGCCCGTCCCGCATCCTGTCCCTCGCCGAGGGTGACGTGCTTCCGCTGCGCCACCGCGTCGGCGTGCCGCTCACCGTCCAAGCCGGCGGGATCACGTTCGCCCAGGCCATCGCGGGCAAGTCGGGCTCGCTGTTGGCCGCCCTCATCGTCGACGACCCCCAGGAGCACGCGTGATCACCGAAGCCCCGAGTGCCGTCACCGGCCTGCTCGCGACCGCCGCGGCAACCTTTGCCGCCACGCTCGCCAGCAGCGAACCACTGACCGCGGGCAGCCCCACCCGCGAGCCGGACGCGTTGGAGACCGGCCAGGCGGTGCTGGTGCATTTCACCGGCTCCTCGACGGGTGATCTCGTCGTCATCGTCGACGGCGAGCTCACCACCGTCCTGGGCGAATCGGAACTCGGCCCACTGGATCTGGCCGACGCCCTCGCGCCGGCGATCGACGCGGTGGCCACCTCGATCGGCCCGGTCGTGCTCGGTCCGCTGCAGGTGCTCGACGCGCGGCTGGCCCTGCACCGGGTGTTCGCGCACGCTGACGCGGCACTCGTGCCGCTGCACGGCAGGTCGGGTCCGCGCGCCGCGGTGGCGATCGGACTGCCGCAGGCCGCGGTCGACCGTCGTACCGCGATCGAGGACGTGCCGGCCCATCGCCTCGACCTGCTGCGCGGCGTCGAGATGGAGGCGACGGCCGAGCTCGGACGCGCGCGGATGACGGTCAACGACCTGCTCTCGCTTCGCACCGGCGCGGTGATCGAACTGGATCGGGCCGCCGGTTCCGCCGCTGACCTGTTCGTCAACGGTCGCCTGATCGCGCGCGGCGAGGTCGTCGTCATCGACGAGAACTACGGGCTGCGCATCACGCAGGTCGTCACCGAGGAGATCGGGCGGTAGTCGGACCATGGACACCGTGGCGCTGGTGGGGCGTCTGTTCGTATCCCTCGCGGCCGTGCTCGGCCTCATGTGGGTGATCGCGCGCCGGGTCAAGCGACCCGGCAAGGCCAAGAGCACCAGGCTCATCGACGTATTGAGCCGGCAGCAGCTGTCGCGGACTTCGTCCGTCGCCGTCGTCCGGGTGATGGATCAGGCCCTCATCCTGGGCGTTACCGACGGCCAGGTCAGCGTCATCGGCGAGACCGACCTGGAGGCCGTTCAGGCCCGCCTCGAAGCGTCGGCGCCGACGAGGCCAGCACGGGTCCGTACCGCTCGCGCGGTTGCGAGCTCGCTCGACGACACTGCCTCGCGGAGCACCACGCTCGCCGGCTCGGCGCTGTCGCCCACGACCTGGCGGCAGGCCGTCGAGACGCTGCGCGACATGACGGCCCGCACCCGCTGATTCGCCATGTCCTTCCGTACACGGGCGGCCGTGGCCGCTGCCGCGCTGCTGGCCTGCGTCTTCGGCGCACTCTGCCTCGGCACGGCGTCGGCGTCCGCGGCGCCAAGGCCCGCGTCGGTCGTCCATGCGGCACCGGTCACTCCGTCGGCTCCGGCACCACCCAGCGGCCCTTCGACGGCGAAGTCGCCGACCGCTCCCAGCGGTGGAGACATCACCGTCAACGTCGGCACCAAGCCGAGCCAGTCGATCAACATTTTGATGCTCGTGACGGTCCTGTCGGTGGCACCGTCGCTGCTGCTGCTCGTCACGAGCTTCACGAAGATCTTCGTCGTCCTGTCGCTGACCCGTAACGCGCTCGGCCTCACCACCGTTCCGCCCAACCAGGTGCTGGCCGGGCTCTCCTTGTTCCTCAGCCTGTTCGTGATGGGTCCGGTGCTGTCGAAGGTCAACCAGGTCGGCATCCAGCCGTACCTGCATGGCACGAAGCCGCGCACCGCCGCGTGGACCGACGGGACGAAGCCGCTGCGCGAGTTCATGCTGGCGCACACCCGACCCCAGGAGATCGCGCTGATGCTGCGCGCCGGGGGGATGCCGAATCCGGCCGACAAGTCGAAGCTGGAGCTGACGACGATCATCCCGGCATTCGTGCTGTCCGAGCTTCGCTCGGCGATGATCATCGGCTTCGTCGTCTACGTGCCTTTCGTGATCATCGACCTCGTCGTGTCCTCGTCGCTGATGTCACTCGGCATGATGATGCTGCCGCCCGTCTCGGTGTCGCTGCCGTTCAAGCTGCTGCTCTTCGTCCTCGTCGACGGTTGGGGCTTGATCATCACTGCCCTCGTCCAGAGCTATCACACGGGATAGGCCATGACCGACACCCAGATCATTCACCTTGCCATGCAGGTGATGCTGGTGTCCGCGAAGCTCGCGGCGCCGGTGCTCGTGACCTCCCTCGTGATCGGCTTCGCGGTGTCGCTGTTCCAATCGGCCACGCAGATCCAGGAGTTCACGCTCGCATTCGTACCGAAAGCGGTCGGCGTCGGCATCGCGCTGCTCATCTGCGGGCACTGGATGCTCACGACGATGGTCAGCTTCACCCAGGAGTTGTTCGCCCAGATCCCGAAGCTGCTGGGCTGAGCTGAGCCGGCCGTGCAGTTCCAGTTCGCCTCCGCGTCGCTGGTGACGTTGCTGCTCGCCAGCACGCGAATCCTGGCGTGGTCGGTCGTCGCGCCGCCGCTGGCGACCGGCGGAGTGCCGAAGGTGATCAAGACCGTCTTGAGCGTGGCTCTCGGGCTGGCCGTCGTGCCGGTCGCGCAGCCGCATGCGCCGGCCGCGCAGTTCGTGCCCGTCGCCGAGTCGCTGCTCGAGCAGGTTCTGATCGGCGCGGCGCTCGGCTTCGTGACTCGGCTGGTGTTCTCAGCGGTAGAGGCAGCCGGCAGCCTGCTCGACCTGTTCGGGGGGTTCTCGCTGTCGGCCGCCTACGACCCGCTGATGACGACCATGACGTCGATCTACGGACGGTTCTACGCGCTGCTCGCGACGACACTGATCTTCGCGACAAACGCACATCTCCTTATTTTTCAAGGCTTTCTTCGCACGTTCTCGTCCATACCGCTCGACGGCCACTTCTCGCTGGCGCGTCTCGATCGGGTGATCTCGAGCGGGGTGACGGACCTGTTCGTCGCCGCGTTGCAGATCGCCGGGCCCCTGATCGTCGTGCTGTTCATCGCCGACATCGCGCTGGGCGTGCTGAACCGGATCGCACCGCAGCTCAACGCGTTCTCGATGAGCTTTCCGATCAAGATCGGCCTCACGTTGTTGCTTGTGGGCATGGGTTTCACGCTGATGCCGGGCGTCATAACGCAGCTCGCGGAACACGCGAACCGGCTGATCGGCGCAGTGACGGGATGAGCGGCGGCGAACGGACCGAGAAGGCGACGCCGAAGCGGCGCAAGAAGGCGCGGCGCGACGGCCAGCTCGGCAACACCCCCGAGATCGGCGCGTGGCTCGGCATGCTGGCGGCGAGCTTCGTCGTGCCGCACGTGTTCCGATCGGTGATGAACACCGCCACGTCGACGATCATCCAGGCCGGCGCCACGATCCGCGACCCCGACACGGGTCGGGCTATCGCGGTCGCTACCTCCGCAGTGCGCGGCGCGTTCTCGGCCGTACTACCTCTGGCCGTGCTGGTCGCATGCATCGGTGTCGCCTCCGTGGCCGCGCAGGGCGGGATCGTCGTCGCACCGAAGCTGCTCAAGCCGAAGTTCAGCCGACTCAATCCGCTGTCAGGGATCAAGCGGATGTTCGGCCCGCACGGCGCGTGGGCGCTGGTGAAGGCGCTGCTCAAGACGACCGCGCTGGCGCTCGTCGTGTTCCTGTCGGTGCGCCGCCTCGTCCCGACGGTCATGGGATCGGGCTCGCTGCCACTGGCCAGCCTGCTGTCGATCTGCGTGTCGACGGCGCTGTCGGTGCTTCGTTACGCGGCGGTCGCGGGCCTGCTGATGGCCGCGGCGGACTACGCCGTCGTGCGCCGGCGCAACAACAAGCAGCTCAAGATGACCAAGCAGGAGATCAAGGAGGAGCTCAAGAGTTCGGAGGGCGATCCCCGGCTGCGTGGCGCGGTGCGGTCGAGGCAGATGGCCATGCGGCGCAACCGGATGATGGCCGACATCCCGCGCGCGGACGTGGTGGTCGTCAACCCGACACACGTCGCGGTGGCGCTGCGTTACGACCCGTCACGGGGGGCGCCGCGCGTGGTGGCCAAGGGCGCCGATCACGTCGCCGCCCGGATCCGCGCCGTGGCCGAGCAGAATCGGGTGCCGATGGTCAGCGACGTGCCGTTGGCCCGCACGCTCTACCAGGTCTGCGACCTCGGCCAGGAGATCCCGCCCGACCTGTACAAGGCGGTCGCCACGGTGTTGGCGTTCATCATGACGCTGCGCAAACGCGGTTCGGCCGCCGGTGTGCACCGCGTCCGCACGCTGGTCCCGACGTCCTCCCGTTGATCCGTCAGCTCACCCGGCGTGCCGTGCCGCCTTGCACCCGTCGTCGCTGCTAACACCGCCGCGTTAGCCACCAACCTGGATGCAAAGTCGATCAACGCCAGGCGCGGAGCGCTCAAGTCGGATGTGGGAGCGCCGATAGGTGGGGAGCCAGGACGGCACTTCGGACGGGACGGATGCCCGCACTCAGGTAGCACCGCATCCGTTGAGAGGCGCCGTGAGGACGAGCAGGCTGGGCCAGCTGGCTGTGCCCATCGGGGTCGTGGCCATCGTGGTCATGCTGGTCGTGCCGGTGCCGGCCGCGCTCCTCGACGTGCTGATCGCATGCAACATCACCGGCGCCGTACTCGTCGTGCTGGTGTCGATGTATGTCCGCCGGCCGCTCGAGTTCTCCAGCTTCCCGTCGCTGCTCCTGATCGCCACCCTGTTCCGTCTGGCGCTGAACATCAGCGCCACCCGGCTCGTCCTGACCAACGGATTCGCCGGCCACGTCATCGCCGCCTTCGGTCACTTCGTCATCGGCGGATCGCTCGTCGTCGGACTGGTGATCTTCGCGATCCTCCTGGTCATCCAGTTCGTCGTCATCACCAACGGCGCCGGCCGGGTGGCCGAGGTCGGGGCGCGATTCACCCTCGACGCCATGCCCGGCAAACAGATGGCCATCGACGCCGACCTCAACGCCGGCCTCATCGACGAGCACACCGCCCGGACGCGGCGCGCGGACATCGCCGCCGAGGCGGATTTCTACGGTGCGATGGACGGCGCGACCCGCTTCGTCAAGGGCGACGCGATCGCCGCGATCATCATCACCTTCATCAACCTCATCGGTGGGTTCGCGATCGGGGTGATGACGCACCACATCTCGTTCTCCGAAGCGCTGTCGACCTACAGCCTGCTCAGCGTCGGCGACGGCCTGGTCAGCCAGATCCCCGCACTGTTGCTCAGCGTCGCGACGGGCCTGATCGTCACGCGCGCGACGGACGCCGACGACATGGGCACCGTCGTGTCCCGCCAGCTCGGCAGCCAGCGTCGCGCCGTGCGCATTGCCGGCGGCGCCGCCGTGTTGTTGTGCCTCGTCCCCGGCCTGCCGAAGCTGCCATTCCTGCTCGTCGGCGGCGCGTTGCTCTTCCTGTCCAGCCGGATCACCCAGGCGAACCACGTCGACGAGTCGCACGAGACGGCCGCGGCCGCGGCGGCCGCGGCAACCGCCCCGGACGGCGAGGAGTCGCTGCTCGGCGAGCTGATCGTCGATCCGCTGGAACTGACGCTGTCCCCTGACCTGATCCCGCTCGTCGACGGGCCGGGTGCTGACCTGCTCGACCGGGTCCGTGCCTTGCGCCGCACGCTCGCGGGTGACGTCGGCATCGTCATGCCTCCGGTGCGCACCCGAGACAGCGTCACGCTGCCGCCGTCCACCTACGCGATCAACATCAACGGCGTCGAACTCACGCGCGGCCACGCTCCGACCGGCATGGTCCTCGCGATCGGCGACGGACTCGACGGCCTGCCCGGCACGACTGCCCGCGAGCCGGT
>JAODNL010000089.1 GCA_025465405.1 Pseudonocardiales bacterium
GTGTGGCGCACGGGCTCTCCGCGATGGGCGCCCATCTCTGCGGTCGTCCCCATGCCCGCGTACCTGCCGCCGCAGCCAGTTGGACACCAGTCGCCTCCCGACCCTCTGCAATATACACAGGCCGGCAGCACCAACCGCGTCCTGATCGGGATCATGGGTATCGTGTTTGGCTGGGCCGGTGTCCACAAGTTCATGTTGGGCTATACACAGGCGGGCGTAATCATGGCCGTGATCGGCGTGGTCGGGTTTTTCTGCTACGGAATCGGCTGGCTCGTGATGGGCGTAATCGGTGCCATAGAGGGAATCATCTATCTCACCAAGGGGGACCAGCAGTTTTACAATGAATATGTCCTGCGCAAGAAAGAGTGGTTTTAGGCTCTCTCCAGGTCATTCGGAGGTTCACCGTGTTTCACTTCCACTTGTCCGCTATCGCCGTTCTGCTTTGCCTCTCATCGACGACAGTGACTGCCGCCGACGAAGCGGTCGCTCCCGACAATGCGGCGAAGTCCGCCCCGGCCACGTCTCAGCCGGCCTCGCCGGCAATGGCGTATGTGGAGGCCCAGGCCAGGGCCGCAAAAGCGATGCGGGACTCAACGGAATGGAAGGAGGCCAAGGAGAATTTCGACGCCGCCGACAAGGCGATGGTGGGCGCAAAGACGGAGTCAGACAAGTTCACAGTGGCAACAAAGAAGCTGGCGGCGCGAAAGCAACTTACCGAGTTGTGGCGGCGGGGCGTTGAGGATGATGCCGGCGTCGTGAAGGCAAGAGCCGACATGGTCGAACGACAGCGACGCGCTGAAGCCGCGATGCCCGCGAGACCGGAAAGGGCCACCGACGCGCCACTCGACCGGCTGGCGATTGGCATGACCGTCGCCCAGGCCAAGGCGGCCTCCAAGGGAACCCTGAGGCTCTTGGGAGAGTCCGCCGACGGGATCTCTGTCTACCGGGCGATCATCGGCCCAACAGGTAAACTTCATGTTGCTGGCCCGAACGACAACCGCAACTACTGGATCGCTCGCCCTTACATCGTCACTTTTCAAGAGGGGGAACTCGTTAGTTACATGGCGGAGGAGTAGGCGTTGCACAATCACCCTTCGCCAAGCAAAGCCGGGAGATTCGTGCTCACAATCACATTCACCGCGCCGGGCGGGCGGCGAGGGTCGTCGGGGTAGGCAATACCGATGTCTGCCGTGTTGATCAGCGGAAGCTTCCACTCCATCAGATAATTCCAACTGATCTTATACCGGTTATACGGGCTTGCCCCCACGGGGACCGGCGTACTCGTATTGGGCGACGCCCTGTGCAGAATCGCCTTCGTGTTGTCGTAGAACGGTGGTGGCATCACCGGCCCGTCCAGCGCGGTAAGCGCGTCGCGCTGGGCATACCCGCACTGGATTATCATCACCTTGGGTTCCCGGGTCCGCTGGACCACCGGGGCCGCGCCGGCGACCTTGGGGTAGAACACCGCGTATCCGTTGTCGATCTCGAAGGAGAGCTCCTCGTAATACGCGACGTACGGGGCCGCCTTGTGGTCGTCGGAGATGCCCGTGTTGACCACGGAAATGTCGGTCGTGTTCCCACCCGGGCCGCCGGTGTTGTTCTGGCCGTTGTTGGCGGTGATCACCGGGATGGTGACCGTCGGGCCGAGGCCGGGCTGTCCCGGCTGGGTTCCGTTGGTGCCCGGCGGCACGCAGGAGTCGTAGGGCGCCGGGGCGCCGGCGACCACGCCGCTCGTGACGTTCTGGCCGTCGCCGCCGTAGGCCCCGACCCCCTGGGCGGCGCCGTTGCTGTTGGGCGGGCGGTTGCCGAAGGTGGCGTAGACCGCCTGCGGGGAGAGCGGGTCGGCCCCGGCGCCCGCCGCGGACCACGCCGAGAAGGAGAAGGTGATCGAGTTGCTGCCGTAGATGTCCTCCTCGAGACTCCGCTCCGTGGGGACCAGGCCCACCGCGTCGTTCAGGGGGAAGCGGTTTTGCAGGAGCTGGAGGATCTGGTCGAGGATCTGCGACTTGGACACGCTGACCGGGGCGTTGAAGGTGCCCGAGAGGGTGTAGTCCGCCCGCGCACCCATCTGGCTGATCGCCACGCGGAACCGCGCCGACCCGCTGGTGATCGGGGCGGGCAGCGTCCAGTTCTTCTCGGTCTCGCTGTAGGAGAAGTCCATGAACCGCCCGTCGGCGCTGGTCGAGAAGCTCAGGCCCGCGTCACGCTGGAAGTAGGCGGGCACCGGCAGCATGCACAGGTAGCGGTAGTAGTCGGCCGTCTTGCCCGCCTGCACGCTGTTGGCCGTCACCTCGAGGCGGCCGCTGACCGTGCGGGCGGTGAGGCCGTCCGGCCCCACCTGGTGCTCGTATTTGCGGCTGATGGACAGCACGTCGCTGGGCCGCTGGAAGGGGCTGCAGGAGTTGTCCCAGCACCTCTTGAGCTCCACCTTGAGCGACCACGAATAGCGGATGGCGCGGCCGGCGAAGATCTCCTGCATCTTGAACTCGCCCGGCAGCGGCCCCCAGGCGATGTCGTCGCCGCTGGGGTCCACGCTGAACCAGGTGTCGGCGGCCGTGGTCTCGCCCCAGCGCACCGCGAAGGCCAGCCGCGGCTTGTTCAGGTAGCACTGGATCTTGGTGAGGATGTCCAGGAAGGCGGTGGTCGTCGCGGCGGTGAGGAACCCCTCGACGTTGAAGGTGTAGGCGATGCCGGTCTGGTCGATGCCGTTGTCCCCGTAGCGGGGCTGCTGGTCGACCGTCATCCGGTTGAAGTCGAAGGTGAAACCGCCGTAGGTGATCGTGCGGACGGGCATGTTAGTAGCCGCCCCTTCCCGAAATGGCCATCCCCGCCATGCCCAGCCGCCCGAAATTCCCCCCGCCCAGGCGCGCCCCGGCGACGCCCGTCGCGAGGGACTTTCCGCCACCGCCCCCCGCCGGGCCGCTGCGGAGGCCGGCGGCGACGATCGAGATGGCCAGGGCCGCGGCGTTAACGGTCGCCGCAAAGGCGGCGCGCTGCTGTTGCTGCAGCTCAAAGGCGGCGACGGTGTCGGGGTTGCTCATCGGAGACTTCCTTGCGGTTCGACCGGCGTCTGTCGTCCTAGTTTTTGCCGGGCGCGTGGGGGCCGAGCTTCAGCGGGACGGCTTTCACCACCGCTTGCGAGAGGCAGACGACGCCGACGTTGCCGCACTTCAACATTGCCACGCTGATGCCGCCTGAGGGCACCCAGGAGCCGCCGATCGCCTCCCTCACCCGTTCGGCCATCCGCCTGTGGCCCAGCTGGATCGCCCGCTGCGGGTCCGCCTCCGCGAACTCCTCGGTAACGACGAGCAAGTCGTAAAGGGGCGGCATGATCGGCATGCGACAAACTCCTTGAGGCCCGGCCCTCGGTCGGCATCACGCCGCGAGCAGGCCCAGGGCCTTGAGGTTCTTGACGACGTCGCCGACGCTGTAGGCGGTCGCGCCCGTGCCGCCGGTGAAGGTCGTGTTGGTGAAGACGTTGGTCGTGGAGCCTGCCGCGCCGGTGGCGGAGTTGGCCGAGGCGCTGGCCGGTTGCGCGACGGGCGACGCCCCGAAAAAGCCGATCTTCTGCGTGGCGGATGCGCCGATCTTGGTGCCGGTCGTCGTGCCGAAGGCGAGGTTCTGGGCGTCGGCGAGGGCCGCCCCGCCGCTCAGGGTGGCCAAGCCCCCGACGGTGAGCGGGCCGGGGACAGTCGCGCCGAGTTGGCCGGCGACGGGGACGGGCGAAAGGCGTATGTCGCCCATCGAGGCGGTGAGCGTGACCGTCGCGATGGCTGAGTTGTCGGCCCGCTTCGCCAACACCGAGAACTCGGCACCGCCGCGGAATACTGCGAGCACCTGGGACGAGGAGCCCGCCGCCGTCTGGTAAACGGGGTGCGTTCCGTCGTTGACGGTCTCGACGACGAACGGGCTGGCTTCGATGTTGCCGTCGGCGACCAGCGTCACGTCCGCGCCCCCGGGCGCGGCGTTGCGCATGAACTTCAAGCCGCCCAGGGCGTTGCCGGCCACGTCGAACTGCATGAGGATGACGCCGGCCATGCTCGGGGCGAAGCGGGCGATCTCCTTGTAGGCGCTTTCGGTGCCCGTTCCGAGGGTGGCGACGATCGGGGCCGCGATCGTCAGCGGCCCCAGTGCGGTGAGTGTGCTCATGTGCAATTCCTTCGTTGTTGGAAGTCCGGGGAAGGCCCGTGGCCGCGGCGACTACCGCAGGTCCATAGGGCCGAAGAATTCAAAATTACACGGCAGCTGCGCGGGCAGACCGCCGATCCGGAACGCCTCGTCGATCTGAGCGCCAATCGCGGCGCCCGCGGGCGTCTTCAGATCCTCGAGCAATTGGCTTTTGAACGCCTGCGTGCCCAGCTCCATGGGCCGCGGCTGGCCATCGGGCACGGCACGCGTCCAGCTGTGTTCCGTGGCCATCCGCCAGCCGCTGGCGCGGAGGTAGGCGCCCATGGCCGCCTTGCACTCCCGCCGCAAAGTCTTTGTCGCGCTGAACACGAGCGCCATGCACAACCGGAGCAGGAAGGGCTTGTCGCCCCCGGCCTCGACGACCGCCTTGAGGCCGTCCACTTCGCGCTGCAGCCGGTCACGCTCGTCGGCCAACTCCGACACCCAGGCCTCGGCAGCACGCTGGCGTTCCAATGATCGCTGCTCACGTACGGCCCAATTCGTCTCGCGCGCCAAATCCGCGGGCTGCTTGCCGAGCTTCGCGCCGGCGCGGAGGAGCATGACACCGTCATTGGGTTCGGGGTGAAGGGCTCGACCGAGTAGGGCCTGATATTCCGCCAGGTCCGACGCCGAGGCCTGCGCCGCCGCGTCGATCGACGCCAGGCTGGCGACGGCGAGCAGTTCGTCAAGGGCGGGGGCGGGCACGATTGCCGCCGGCGTCTCGTTCACGGAGTCATTCGCGGGCGCGGCGGTGCCGTCCGGGGCGGCCGTGTCGACCGGGGGCTCGACGGCCGGGGTGATTGCCGCCGGCGCCTCGGGGTCGGCGGCCGCTGTCGCGGGCTCGTTCGCGACGGGGGAGGGTTCGGCCAGGGCCTCATAGGCGGCGGCGGATTCGGCCACGGATTCGGTCAGTTGTTCGGTCATCGCGCGCTCCAAAATGCAAGATTGCCAATCAAAAACCGCTGTCGCTCCGGGGACCGGCCGCCTGTGCTCGGCCCAGGCCCCGGACGCGACCAACGGAAAGGAAACCCCAACACCACCATCAACCCGAAAGCGATTCCCCGATCGCCTGGAACTTGAGGTTCTCGTCCAGGTCCTCGTCAGCCATCGAACCCGAGGCCGATGCCGGGGATGAGCATGACGCCTCCGATCGAGGCAAACTGGCCCTGCCCGCCCGACGCCACGGGCACATTTGACGCCGCCGCCAGCGCGTTGGGGGTCGTGTGATCATCGGTCACGTTGCCGCCCGAATAGCTCACCAGAGTGGGGCCGACGAGTGCGGACGCCGGCACGATCGAGATCTGATTCGGGCCGCTGAAATACGCGCTCGACACCGACACTCCGGCCCCACCGTCCGTGATACTGAATCCCGTCAGGAGCGGCGACGCGCTCGACAGGCTGCTGTTGGTCGTGCCGCACGTCACAAGGATCGTGCCGTCCGGCTGTTTGCTGACCGTCTGGATCGTCGGGGCGACGGCGTATTCGGTGGTTGCCGCCAGACCACCGATCGCCCCAGTCGATGCCCGGCGGTTGCTCCGCGCATCCCACGAGTAGGCAGGCCCGGCCGCGATGCCTCGCGCACCGCCACCGGCCGACGGCGTGAAATCCAGTGCTCCGGCGTTGGTATAGGGCGTGCTTAGTGTCACGGGATTTGTCCCCTGTGGTCCGCCAGCCTCTAATCCCAATTGGTCCATCGCCACCGACTGGGTAACGACGGCGGTTGGATGCGTAATGTTGGCGAGGTCGTCGGTGACGGTGAAGGTGATTACCGAGCCGTCGGCGAGAACTGCCGGAGTGACCGTCAGATTGAACCAGACCGTGTAGGTGCTCCCATTGGGCACGATCAGCCCGGTCGTTGGAATTTGGGCGAACGTCCCGCTGGTCCCGACTTGTGGGCACCAGAAGTGATAGTTTGTGGTGTAGGAGTTGCCGGAAAAATTCGGACTGGCCACGCCGGTGTCCTGCGTGACGCCGTTGACCACACAACTCGTTCGGTAGGTCCGCGAACTCCCGCTAGTGTTGTTGATCGTGAACGAGGCGTAGCGGGCGCTGACGCCGGTGAACAGGTCGAGGAATTGCTTGAAAATGGACCGCCGGGCCACCCAGTTCTTGCCCTGATAGCCGTTGAACGAGGCGATGGTGGTCTGCCCGAAATTCAGGGTGGGCCACGAACACCGCTCGATGCCCAGATGCCGCTCCTGCCCACAGGTATCGGTCGTGACCCCGCCGCCGTTGATGACGGAGTCGAGGATGACGATATCCCGGTAATCGGCGTTGACGCTGGTGTCCAGCCGCCACGGCGTCCCCCCCGTCGCCTGACTGCAATCACACTGCGCCCGGATCAAGTTCCGCTGGCCGGGGTTGAAATCGTGCAGGACGTCGCCGTGTGCCCGGAAGACCCAGTTGGCGGACTGGCTGCCATCGCACGCGACGGCCTTGAAGTTGAGGATCGTGGCCTGCGGGACGAGCAGCTCGGAAACAATCCTCGTGTAGGTGATGTTCCGCAGGGTCGCGAGTGCGTCGGCGGCGTACCCCTTGACGTAGTCGGTAACGCTGCCGTTCGTGAAATAGTACTCGGTGAACTGCTGGAAGACGTTGGGGGTGTACCCCCCGGCGTTCCCCGCGTCAATGACGAGGTCCGCGGCGCTCGCGACGTTGCCGGGTGCGATAGCGGTGTCGAAGGTCATCGAGTTGGCGGAAACCGCAGTGATGATCGGCGGGTTGACGTTGTTGCCGGCGGTCGCGGTGAAGCCCGTCCCGCTGCGGACGTTGATCCGCCAGCCGTTGGTGATCCCCGTTCCGATGCCCGTGCCCGTGAGTGTTTTGGTGGAGGCGGTGTAGGCGACGGTGATGCCGGCGGCGAAGCTCTTTTTCGTCAGGCTCACGTCGTTGAGGACCGTGGACATGGACATCGGCACGTTATCAAACCAGCAGGCCCCGGTGATCGCGCCGAGCAGCCCGTCCGACAGGGACATGTCCATCGAAATCCCCGGCCCCTGCACCTTCAGGTACTTGGTGCGGAAGTCGAGGCTCTTTTGCTCAGCCGCCGCCCAGTTGGTGCCCGTCTGGTCGTGGGCGTTGTTCGCCCCCGTCGCGTTGACCACCGCCGCACGGTAGGCCGAGACGCCGCCCCATCGTCCGGTGAGGACGCAGCCGGTCGCACCGCCCGTCACCCGATGGATGTCGTAGTAGGTGCCTTGGAAATTACTGACCGTCGAGTAGATCGAGTAATACTGGGTCGAATCGACGTAGTTGATGATGTACTGCTTGGCCGTGTCCGTGCGCAAGGCCGAGACGGCCTGATAGGTCTGCTTGGGGGAACCGAGGCTCAGGCCGGTGTTGGCGTCACTGCCGGTTCCGGGTGCCCAGTAAAGCTGGACCTGCGTCACTCCGACGGTGAAGGTGAAATCCCCGCAGTTGTTGGCCGTGTTGGTGTCGATCGGCGTGCCCGCCGTGGCCGGGTAGGCGATGGCCCTGATCTTGTGCGTGCCGGTCGTCAGGGCCGTGGGGTCCACCCTGACGAAGTAGCCCACGGCCACGTCGCCGGAGGTCGTTGTCGCGGCCACGAGTTTTTCGGCGATCACGTCAACCCACGTTCCGCCGTCGAGGGAGAAGCTGACTTTGCTGATGCCGTTGGCGTGCCACACCCGAACGAACGTCACGAATGGCGCGGAGGGCACGTCGTACTTGGCGCATCCCCACCGGATGGCGGGCGTCTCGTTGTAGTACTGATTCGCCGAGCTTCCGACGGCGGCAGTGCTTGGCTCGTTGGCAAAGACCAGGTCGGCCCCGGAGGCGAGCGTGGGGATGCCGTCGGAGATTGTGAAGGCGGCCGTCTGGTCGTAGACGTTGGTGCTGGCCGTCCGGCGGACGCGCACCACGTAATTCGTGCCGTACCCGACGGTGCTGTTACACCACGAAAAAGCGGCCACATTGGGCAAATTGGCGGCGAGCGTCGTGGGGAAGGTGGCCCCGCCGTCCGAGGAGAGCAGGACGTCAACATTCCCCGGCGTTCCCGTGTTCGTCCAAGTCAGCGTGTTGGCGGGCGGCGTCTGTGCATAGTTGGTCGTCGCGTACGCCCAGCCTGCGGCGACCGGCGTGCTGATGTAGTTGCTCGCCGTGACGGCGAATGCGGTGCTGCTGGCGGTGGCAGTCCCACCGTTCTCGGTAGCCCGAAATTTCGCTTGCAAGTGGGCGGTGCCCACCGGCGTATAGCTCGTGCTGAAGGCGTTGGCCGTCACCGTCACATTGGTGGCGACACTCACCCACGTCGCGCCATTGTCGTTGGAAAAGTCAATATCGACAGCCGTGACGTTCGTCGCGGTTCCGGCCAAGGTGGCGGCGCTCAGGAGTGGGAGCGACCCCGGATTCGTGCAGGCAATGGCCTTGCTGTGGACGGTGACGGCAGATGGGTTCGAGCCGATCCCGCTGTTGGTCGGCGTGATCGTACGGTCGCCCGAGGAGGACGGCGTCACCGTAACCGTTACGGTGCTGGTCCCGTTGGTGGGCGTGAACGTTACCGCCCCGATTCCCGGCGAACCGACCGAAGGGGTGATCGTGTCGCCGGCCACCGAGGAGGTCAGCGTGATCGTCCCTACGCCGTCGAAATTGCCGCCCGTCGAGGTAATGGTGAAGGCGGGCGAGACCTGCCCCGAGGCGACGGAGACGGAAGAAGGAGTCAGCGTGTAGCCATTGGCACTCAGGGCCGAGGCCGAGAACGCCGAATAATGCACGCCGGTGGCCGAATTCTCCCCGGCGCCCGCGAGGTTGGAGTTGAGGCCCGGATTCCCGGCGGCGGCAAGGTTGCTGTCCGTGGCACTGATCGCGCCGACCGTTCCCCCGATGTCGGCCGAAATCGTCGTCCCGTTGGCGTAAAGCGTGACGGCCCGCGTCTGCCCGGCGGTCGTGAACGTGGCGTCGGTAAAACTCCCGAGCAACGCAGCGCTGGGGTGGAAGCAGTATAGCTCCCAGTGCGTGTTGCCCTGGTTGTAGCGGAGGAGGTAGTAATGGGTGCTGTCCGTGCAACGGATCATGATTCCGTTGAGATTTCCGAGGTTACTCTTACAGATCAGGGTGGCGGATACTTTGTAGTTCGCGCTGGGCGGCGTCGCCCCCAGCGTATAGATGCAGCTCCCGCTGCTGCCGTAGACGCCGCCCGACCCGTCCAAGCGCAACTGGATCGCCAACGCAGTCCACGCATGCCCACTGTCGCTGGTGTGCGACTCAAGGTTCGTGGCGACCGTGCCGGTGAAGGTGTCATTGGCAAAGTTCATGGGTTGGTTCAGTCAGAGAGAATAACGGTCGCTCCATCAGTGGCCCGGCCGCGTCGCCGCGGGCCTCGTCCATCAACCCGAAAGCGATTCCCCGATCGCCTGGAACTTGAGGTTCTCGTCCAGGTCCTCGTCGCTCATCTCCGGAAACTGATCCTTCAGGAGTCGGCGCTGCGCCTCGGCCGATCCTTTGCCCGCCTTGCCGATCACGCCGGCCGTCCGGAGGCGGGCCATCTTCGAGGAACGCACAACGCCCTGGGCCGTCGCCTGCGCCGCGGTCGGGCTGCCGTCGGAGTTGCCGAAGGGTCCGCGGCCGCCGGCCTGGTCCGAGGGCGCGGGCTTGCGCACCTTCGCCAAGGCCGCGTCCCGCTTGGCTTTCGCCCGCTCATACTTCTCGGACGGGGTCTCGACGGAGAGGGCATCGCCCAGTGCGGCGAATTGCATGGCCTCTCCTGTGATCACCGCGCCTGGGTTGCTCGTCCGTTTAAGGTTGCGGAGGATTTCCGAGAGCGTGGACGTTTCTTCAGGCATGGGCGGACTCCTTGTTTAGGTTGCTCCATGTGGCGAGGGGGCGCGATCGGCATGGGTTGGACTGCGGGGCCGCTACCTGACGACGGGGCCGTGGTCGATCGTGCACGTGCCGGATTCGGCCTCGACAGTCACGAGGGACATGAGGCCCGCGCCGGCCTTGAAGGGCAGGCCGCACCCCGGCTCCAGGCCGAGGAAGTTGCCGGCCGTGTGCAGGCCGGCGACGTTGACGAGCAGGTTGCCGACACTGCCCTTGCGGTTGTAGACCCAATAGGTGCTGCACGGCTGGTCGCTGCCGTTGGCCCCGGTCGTGTCGAAGATGACCAGCGGGGACGTGGTGACCGCGACGTTGTGGTTCGGGTTGGTGGTGGCCATGGAATCCTAAAAGTTGTAGCCGGTGTTGAGGCCGGGCATTGAGGCCGACGGCGCCGAGCGTCTGCGTGATGGAGGGGAAGGGGACGGTGCTCGCGTTGACGGTGGCGATGCGGCTCAGGGTCGCCGCGGCAGCGCCCTGATCTTTTTCCAGCCCCGACGCCGAGACCGTTACGTGGCCGAGCATGGCCGCGCCGGTGCCCGTGGGCGTCGCTGCACCGCCTGAAAAGAGGAGGATAAGGCTCATGCGCCCCTGCCCTTACTGCGGGTGAGTGAGGGTGAAGGAGCTGATCGACACGGTCGCGCCGCTGACGATCGACGCGGTGCCCAGGATGATGTCGGTCGCGCTGGCGCCCACCGAGCAGTCCATGATCGCCGTCCCCGCCCCGCTCTTGATGCGCCGTGCCGCTTTGACGGCTTCGGGTTCCGGGGGCCGGGCTCAAACGCCCGCGCTCCCGGCGCGCGGGGATCGCGTACGTGAAGCTGTCCGCCGGGCAATTCACGCGCGCCTCCCCGCCGGCCGGCGAAAGTGCGGGTGTTGTTTCAGGACCTCGTCGGGGACGGGGAGCCCGGCGATTAAGGCGTCGCGCACGGCTTGCTCGTGGTCGCGCACGATATGGCCGAGGATCGCCGGCGTGCCGACGTTGCGGTGGTGCGCGCGGCGCTCGGCCAGATACGCGTCGAATGTGATCAGCCAGGCCGGAAGGCCTAGTGGGGCGTCAGCCGGCAAGCTCGCGGCGGCCGGCGCGGGAACTGATGCGGCCGGCGGCGCGGCGTGCGCGTGCGTCGGCAGGGGGCGGGCAACGGGCGCGGGGCTCGACGGCCGGGGCCTCGTGCGGGCCGTCACCGCCGACGGCCGGCGTGCGGCGTCGGGGCCTTGGCGGAGGCGATTCTTGAGGGCGGTCAGTGTCACCGCCATAATCGTAAAGGCTGAAAACTTTCCAAGGCCGGAAAGTTCTTTGGAAAGTTCCGTCGCGCGCTCGTCGGCCGAATGCGCGAGCAACGAGGAGAAAAACCGATGCCCGAACAAGCTTTTTTGGACTTTCTTCGGTCGAACTATGTGCACAACCAGATCAAGGGCAGGGTCGCAAGCGAGTATTACGATTATACCGATGATCAACTTGAGGAAATTGCGCGAGCGGCTGTGCTTGCCGCAGATCCCCTATCGATGGATGCCCTGTTGGGTTCTATGCCAACCGACAAGGGGCTCACCAAAAGAATCCTCGCATCGCCGGACCGCGCAATGGCCGCGTTTGGGTACGCGATCCTTCCAGTTAACAGCCTCGTGCCCGTGTTTTGGGTGAGCGACGTTCCGCACCGTGTAACACACGGGACGTTGCGGACGATGGCCGACTACTGGGCGGAGCCGGGGTGCCAAACCGCCTCTCCAAAGTTTTTTGATCGGGTTTCGAGAATACAGCGCCTGCCGACGATCTCGGCAATGCCGGTGCTCGCGGTTCGGCCCGCACGCGGTCAAAGAGCTGGCCGGATTCCGCATCCCGTAGATCCCGACAAGCCGCTGCCCATGTGTGAATTGGTCACGTACGAAGAAGGCGAGGCGTACATCGAGGACGGCAACCACACGGCAGTCGCCAGGGTCGTACGGGACCGCGCCAATGAGATTCAGGTAATTTGCTTCAATGACGGCCGCTGAATGAATAAGGCTGCCAGGCCTCATCCCACCCGCTCCATCAGCTCGTGAGTCTTCTCCACGTCGGCCTCGGCGTACCGCTGGGTCATCTTCGTGTTCGAGTGACCCAGGAGGATCTGGGCGACTTCCAGTCCGCCGCCCTTGCGCGCGTCGGTCGCTCCGCGGTGGCGGGCCTGGTGGGGGTGCCACGCGTGCTCCCGTTGCCACGCGGCCCGCTTGCGGGCCTTCTCCGTCCGCAGGGCCGGCGCGTCCTTGCGGTCCCACTGGAAGTCCGCCGGCATGTTGAACGCCTTCTCGCACCCGTGAAGCACGGCGCGGTAGTAGCTGCCGCGGTCGTAGCGGCTCCGCGGCGCCCGCCCGTGCTTGCGCTTCGCGGCGTTCTTCGCCCTGAGCACTTGGGACGGCTGCACGTGGGTCTCGCGGGCCTTCCGGGCGTCGGCCTTGCGCCGGGCGTCGGCCTCGGCGGGGGAGAAGAGGAACGCCTTTGGGTCGCGTTTCAGGAACGGGGCGATGAGCTTGCGGACCTTCGGCCCCAGCGGGATTTCGCGCTCGACGTCATGATCCTGAGTCTTGTGGAACATCGGCCGGTAGACCCACGGCTTGGCCGACCGGTCTATGTCGCAAGGGCGCATGATGCAAAGCTCGGTGGAGCGCATGCCGGTGACGAGCTGCACCTGGATCATCACGCCGACTTGGCGGGAGACGTGGGGCACGATGGCCAGGGCTCGCGCCAGTGGAACGGCCTTCACGGGCCGCGGCTCGGGGGCCGCCGACTTCCCGCGGCGCAGGCCCGGCAGCAATTGGAGCTCGGCGTGGACCGCGGCAGGCACCAGCTTCTTTGTCACGCCCCAGGCGAAGACGTGCTTCACCCGGCCGATCTGGCGGTTGGTGTAGGTCCGGCACCAAGCGCCGTGCTGAATCACCTTGCCCGCGGCGGTCCTCCATTCGCCCGGGCGGATCATCGCCTCCCGCAGCGCCTCGAGCTCGGGGCAGCCGAATCGGGCGGTCTCCATCTTGACGCTTCCGCCGTAAAGCCACCGCAGCGGGATGAGCGCTTGACGGTAGGACTCCTGTTCCTGTGATGGCTCGGTTTGCGGGGTGCCGTCTTCGTTGGTGATCGGGTTGCCGGCCGCGTCGCGCGCGGGCGTCACGTAGTAGCGCGTGGCGTGGGCCCAGAACGCTTCGATGAGCACGGACACCGTCGGCCCGGTCGGCAGTCTATTCGCGCCGGGCGGTTGTTCCTCGGGCAGCTTGCGGCCGTTGGCCAGCCAGGCCGCGATGGTGCGGTCATAGGCCGCCAGGCTCTCGGGCGTGTTGGCCAGGCCCAGAGGAACTTGCCGGCCGTCGACGGTGACGAAAGCGCGGCCCGTGCGCTTGTGGACGCAGTAGGTTGGGGTGGATTTGGGGCGGGGCATTGGCGTCAGGGAGGGGTTTTTCTGGACAGTCCAGAAAAACTCAGTGTCTCTCTGCCGCACATCCCACACGGGAAGGTATGCTAATCCAAGCATCCGGCGTGACTTACAAAAGAGCGGGTGAAGGGAGTCGAACCCTCAACGTCAGGCTTGGAAAG
>JAODNL010000095.1 GCA_025465405.1 Pseudonocardiales bacterium
CGCGAACCATGGCCCGGACACCCGTCCTGGTGTCGGCCATCAGCGGCGTCTTCCGCGCCGCTCGCTCGTTCATCTCCGAGCGGATGTAACCGGGATAGATCGTCGTGACCGCGATCTTCGAGCCGAGCACATCGGCACGGATCCCCTCGGCGAGCGTGGCGACCCCGGCCTTCGCGGCCGCATATGTCGTGATCGCCCCAGGCAGGCCGCGAAGGGCTGACATCGAGGAGATGACGACGAGGTGCCCGTCGCCGGCCGCGCGGAAGATCTCCATGGCCGCCTCGCACTGCGCCAGGGCCGAGACGAAGTTCGTCATCGCCGTCTCGCGGTTCGCGTCGAACCGGCCGGTGCCGATCGGCGCCCCCTTGCCCACGCCGGCGTTGACCACGATCCGGTCGATGCCGCCGACGTCCGTCACGAGGTCGCGGAACACGCGGAAGACCGCGTCGTGGTCATCGACGTCGAGGCGACGGACCACGACGTCGACTGCGGGATTCGCCGCGAGGATCTCGCCCCGCAGTTCCTCGAGTCGTTCGAGCCGGCGCGCGCAGAGCGCGAGGTCGCGATCCATGGCCGCGAACTGCCGCGCCATCTCGGCACCGAGTCCGGAGCTCGCTCCTGTGATGAGAATCCGCTTACGAGTCAAGGTGATTGTCCTCAGTGCGCGTCGAACGGCCAGTCGTTCTGGCCCGTTGCCTGAGTCTGCTGTGCCTGCCGGTGCAGGTGCGTAGCGGTCGTCACGACGGCCTGCGCGAGGTCGATGCCGGTCTGGTCGGCCAGCAGGTACATGCCGTAGGCGAGTTCGCCGAGCCGGGTCGGCAGGTCCGCTGTCGGCCGGAACGGCCGTCGGCCCCGCTCGGTCGCGGCGGTGACCGTCGCCGTCAAGGAACCCAGCATCGTCTGCAACTCCAACAGCAAGGTGGGGACGGTCGCGTGCAGGTCGGCCGCGTCGGCGCTCTGCGCGACGACCTGCTGCAGTTCGGCACTCACGTTAGGCAACCTAGCTGGCCCAGTACGCTGGCCACGAGCCTGGCCCCACGATCGAGGACGCTGACTGTGAGCACACCGCGACCCGCGCGGCTGCGTGTCGGCGTGGTCAGTGCCGGACGGGTCGGCTCGGCGCTCGGAGCCGCACTCGCGCGGGCCGGCCACGAGATCGTCGCCGCCAGCGCCGTCTCGACGGAATCAGTGCGTCGCGCCGAACGCATGCTGCCCGGCGTGCCGCTGTTGCCGCCCGACGAGGTCATCGCAGCCGCGGACTTCGTGCTGCTGGCCGTACCGGACGACGCGCTCCGGCCGCTGGTCACCGGCCTCGCCGCCACCGGCGCGTGGCGTGAAGGGCAGTTGGCCGCGCACACGTCCGGCTCGCAGGGGATCGGCGTGCTGGACGCCGCCGCGGCCCGCGGGGTGCTCGCGCTCGCGCTGCACCCGGTCATGACGTTCGCCGGCCGCCCCGAGGACGTCGATCGGATCGAGGGTGCGACGTTCGGAGTGACTGCACTGGACGAGCTACGTCCAGTGGCCGAAGCGCTGGTCGTCGAGATGGGCGGCGAGCCGGTGTGGGTACCGGAGAGCGCCCGGCCGCTCTATCACGCGGCGCTCACCGTCGGCTCGAATCACCTCGTGACGCTCGTGAACGATGCGGTCGGGCTGCTCGACGGCGCCGGGGTGGACGAGCCGGCCCGGCTGCTCGCGCCATTGCTGAGCGCCGCGCTGGACAACGTCCTGCGCCTCGGCGACGCGGCTCTCACTGGGCCGGTGTCCCGCGGCGACGTGGCCACGCTCACGACGCACCTGCGCACGCTGGCCACGGAGGCACCCGAGGTGCTGCCCTCGTACGTGGCGATGGCGCGCCGCACCGCCGAGCGGGCCCGCGCCGTCGGCCGGCTCGACGCCGCTCGCGCCGACGCGGTGCTCCACGCTCTGGAGAGCGCATGAAGGTCGTGCGCTCGCGCGCCGAGTTCGCCGCGGCTCGGCTGACCGTCGTCGGCCCGGTGGGATTGGTGCCGACCATGGGCGCTCTGCACGCCGGCCATGAGGCCCTGCTCGCGGCCGCCCGGGCCGACTGCACCAGCGTGGTGGCGACCGTGTTCGTCAACCCGCTGCAGTTCGGGCCCTCGGAGGATCTGGCCCGCTACCCCCGCACGCTCGACGCCGATCTCGCGATGTGCGAGCGGGCCGGGGTGGACCTCGTGTGGGCCCCGGGCGTCGAGGACGTGTACCCGCTCGGCGATCCGCTCGTCACGATCAGCCCCGGTTCGCTGGGCAGCGTGCTCGAGGGCGCCGTACGGCCGACCCACTTCGCCGGAGTGTTGACGGTCGTGGCCAAGCTGATCGGCCTGGTACGGCCGGACCGCGCCTACTTCGGCCAGAAGGACTACCAGCAGCTGGCTTTGATCAGGCGCATGGCGCAGGATCTCGAGCTCGGCGCCGGGATCGTCGGCGTGCCTACGGTGCGCGAGCCGGACGGGCTTGCGCTCTCCAGCCGCAACGTCTACCTCTCGCCCGACGACCGCAGGGAGGCATTGGCCATATCGAGCGCGCTGTCAGCGGGGCGTGACGCGGCGCGCGGGGGCGCGTCCGCGGTGCTGGCCGTCGCATCGGCGGTGTTGGCCGATGCGCCCGGCGTCAAGGTCGATTACCTCGAGCTACGTGGCCCGGACCTCGGGCCGCCGCCGGGCCACGGCCCGGCCCGGCTGCTCGTGGCCGCGCGCGTCGGGACGACCCGGCTCATCGACAACGTCGAGGTAAGCCTGTGAGGGCCGTCGGATGACCTTGCCGCGAAGGCTGGCCGCGCCCGAGCCGGGGTGGACCGCGGAGGCCGACGTCGTGATCGTCGGCTCCGGCATTGCCGGCCTGACAACCGCGCTGCACGTCGCCCGGCACTCGGCGCTGCGGATCATGCTCGTCACGAAAGACGTGCTCGCGGCCGGGTCCACCCGCTGGGCGCAGGGCGGCATCGCCGCCGCCCTCGGAGCCGGGGACTCCCCGGAGGACCACTTCACCGACACGGTCGCGGCCGGCGCGGGTGTGTGCGACGAGGCCGCAGTGCGGGTTCTGGTGCGCGAAGGTCCCGCCGCGGTAAGGGAGTTGGCGCAGATCGGGGCGCGCTTCGATCGTGCTCGGGACGGGGCGCTGTCGTTGACCCGCGAGGGTGGTCACCACCGTGACCGCATCGCGCACGCGGGCGGCGATGCCACCGGCGCGGAGATCGAGCGGGCGCTGGTCACCCGGGTGCTCGACGCCACGGGTGTGGAAGTGATCGAGCACGCGCTGGTGCTGGACCTGCTGCGGGACGTGACGGGAGCGGTCGCCGGGCTGACGCTGCACGTCATGGGCGAAGGACGGCGCGACGGCGTCGGCGCGATCCGGTCGCGGGCGGTCGTGTTGGCCACCGGCGGGATCGGCCAGGTGTTCGCGTCCACCACGAACCCGAGTGTCTCGACGGGCGACGGCGTCGGCGCCGCGCTGCGTGCCGGCGCGGTGGTTCGTGACCTGGAGTTCGTGCAGTTCCATCCGACCGTCGCGTGGCTCGGCACGCACTCACGCGGGCAGCAACCGCTGGTGAGCGAGGCGGTGCGCGGTGAGGGCGCGTTTCTCGTCGACGACGCGGGCGCGCGGTTCATGCAGGGCGAGCACGAGCTCGCGGACCTGGCGCCGCGTGACGTCGTCGCGAAGGCGATCCTGCGGCGGATGCGCGAGACCGCAGCCGAGCACGTGTGGCTGGACGCGCGAGCCTTCGGCGCGGAGAAGTGGCGGGTCCGCTTCCCGACCATCCACGCGACGCTGCTCTCGCTGGGCATCGATCCGGTTCGCGAGTTGATCCCGGTCGTGCCGGCCAGCCACTACGCCAGCGGCGGCGTAGGCACCGACCTGCGCGGCGAGTCCTCGGTGCGAGGGCTGTTCGTCTGTGGCGAGTCGGCATGCACCGGGGTGCACGGCGCGAACCGCCTGGCGTCGAACTCCTTGCTGGAGGGGCTCGTCTTCGGCCGGCGGATCGCTGACACGGTGGTCTCGCGGCTGCGCGAACCGACCTCCGTCACGGCCGAGCTGGCCGACTGCCGGGACGGCGACGGGCTGGTCGATGACGAAGCGCGGCCCCAGCTGCAGCAGCTCATGTCCCGCCACGTCGGTGTGCTGCGAGACCTCAAGGGCCTGGACGAGGCGGAGCGCGGTCTCGCCGAGTTGGCCGCCGCGCCGGGCGCCGAGCCGACCACGGAGAACTGGGAGGCGACCAACCTGGTCACCGTCGCGGCCGCTCTCGTGCAGGCCGCCCGGCTACGCGAGGAGACGCGCGGCTCGCACTGGCGCGACGACTTCCCCGACCGCGACGACGAGCACTGGCGGGTCCATCTGGATACCACCCTCACCGCCGACGGCACCCTGGCGACCGCACGGGGTGTCGGCGATGGGTGACGAGATCGCACCGGGGCTGGCTCGCCGGGTCGTCGAGGACGTCGTCGCGCGGGCGCTCGACGAGGATCTCGGCGCCGCGGGCGACGTCACGACGACGGCAACGATCGCGGCCGGCGCGATGGCGGCGGCCGACCTCGTGCCCCGTCAAGACGGCGTCGTCGCCGGGCTGCCGGTCGCGGCGTACGTCTTCGAGACGGTCGGCCAGGGCCGGCTGCGGGTGGAGTACGGCACCGCGGATGGCGCCCGGGTGAGCGCCGGTGAGGTGCTGGCCACCGTCCGCGGCCCGGTGCGCGACCTGCTGACCGCCGAGCGCACCGCGCTGAACCTGCTCGGCCACCTGTCCGGCATCGCCACGCTGACCCGTCGCTGGGTGGACGCGGTGGCGGGCACCGGCGCTCAGATCCGCGACACCCGCAAGACGCTTCCTGGGCTGCGCGCGCTGGAGAAGTACGCCGTCCGGTGCGGAGGGGGCGTCAACCACCGCATGTCGTTGTCGGATGCCGCGCTGGTCAAGGACAACCACGTCGCCGCGGCCGGCGGGGTCGTCGCCGCGTTCCAGCTCGTGCGAGCCGCGCACCCGGATCTCGCCCTCGAGGTCGAGGTGGACACCGTCGAGCAGGCTCGCGCGGTGATCGACGCCGGCGCGGAGCTCGTCCTGCTCGACAACATGGCGCCGGTGCCGCTGCGTGCGGTTGTCGACTACGCGGCGGGACGCGCGAAGCTGGAGGCGTCCGGCCGGCTCAACCTGGCCAACGCCCGGGAGGTGGCTGAGACCGGCGTCGACTACCTTGCAGTCGGCGCTCTCACGCATTCCGCGCCGGTGCTCGACATCGGCTTAGACATCCAGTGACATCGAGGCCCACATGCTGCTCGCGATCGACATCGGCAACACCAACACCGTCCTCGGCGTGTTCGACGGCGAGAAGCTCGAGCGCTCGTGGCGCATCAAGACCGATGCGCGCAGCACCGCCGACGAGCTGGCGCTGACCTTCCGCGGGCTGCTGACCGACCACGAGATCACCGGGACGGCGGCCTGCTCGACGGTTCCGGCCGCACTCCGGGAACTGCGCGTCATGCTCTCCACGTACTACCCCCACGTGCCGACCGTGCTGGTCGAGCCGGGCGTGCGCACCGGCGTCGGGCTGCAGTACGAGAATCCGAAGGAGGTCGGCGCCGACCGCATCGTCAACACCCTGGCCGCGCATCACCTCGTCGACGGTCAGCCCGCGATTGTCGTCGACTTCGGCACGACGACGAACTTCGACGTGGTCAGCGCGCGCGGTGACTTCCTCGGCGGTGCGATCGCCCCCGGCATCGAGATCTCGCTGGATGCGCTGGCCGCCCGAGCCGCGCAGTTGCGAACGGTGGAGCTCGTCGCGCCCACGCGGGGACCGATCGGCAAGAGCACCGTCGAGGCGCTGCAGTCCGGCGTCGTCTACGGCTTCGCGGGCCAGGTCGACGGGCTGGTGCGCCGGCTCAGCAAGGCGCTGCATCCAGCCGACCCGTCCGCCGTCGAGGTGATCGCGACCGGCGGCCTCGCGACCCTCGTCATCGAGCACTGCGAGACGGTCACGCGGTACGAGCCGGATCTCACGTTGCTCGGGCTGCGCCTGATCTACGACCGCAACGTGTAGCGGTTGGTATCACCGCCACTGCGCGCCCACTCCTGTCGGGTAATCACTCACTGGAGGGGCAACCATGCCGCACGTCACCACGCACTACCGCGTCTATGTCACCGCGGGTCATCACCGCCAACCGCGCAACACGACGTCCTGGATCGAACCCAACCCGGCCAGCGATGCCGAGGTCGTGCCGGGCACGGTCATCACCCCGTACGCGCCGCCACAACTGGCCTACCTCTCGAACGGCCAGGCGCAGGTGGCGTCCTTCATGTTCTGGAGCGCGACGGACGGCACGAACGGCCAGACGAGCACGAACCAGACCCTGAACCAGACGGTGGACACGGCGCCGATGACACTGACCGCGTGGTATATGCCGCAGGGTGGCATCGGTGGCAATGGCGGCCCCGGCTACATCGTCGACGCGTTCTCCGACGCTCTGGGTGACTTCGTCGACGACACCTTCGTCACGGTCAAGGACGCGTCCAACGCGGTGAACGCCGCGCTGACCGACGAGGCGAACGTGGTCGGTGTAGTGCCGACGACCAACCTCGAGAAGCTCGACGCGGCCGGCTCGGTGCACACCGGCGAGACGTTCGAACAGTGGATCGGCGGCAGCGCGAGCGGTGCCGAGGACACCCTGGGTGCCGGGACGTCCGGAGTTGCGATCGCCACCTATCACCGCTCACACCTCACGCTGCCGAACAAGGGCGTGACCGAGCGCGAAGGCTGGATCATCCTGTACGGCGTGACCAACGACGCGCCCGGCGTCGTGATCCCGATCGGCGGTGGCGGCGGCCCCGTTCCGGTCGGGCCCTGGGGTCCGTACCTGCAGCGCGCGGTGCGGGCCGCGGCCGTCGGCTCTCTTGCGACGGGTATGCGCGGAAGTGCGGAGGTCGGCCGGATCGCGGCCGCCGACGCGATGGCGGCCGCCAAGCAGATCGAGGAGCAGGTCGCCAAGGGCTGAAGCACCATGGCGGTGCCCGCTGGATGACAGCGGGCACCGCCTACGCTCGTTTGATGCAGCTGCGAATCATGACCGAGCCGCAGCAGGGCGCGTCCTACGACGACCTGCTGCGCATCGCCCGTGCCACCGAAGACCTCGGCTTCGACGCCTTCTTCCGTTCCGACCATTACGAGCGCATCGGGGGCGGCGACGGGCGGCCGGGCCCGACCGACGCGTGGATGACGCTCGCCGGGCTGGCGCGCGAGACCAGCCGGATCCGGCTCGGCACGATGGTCAGCCCGGCGACGTTCCGGCTGCCCGGCCCCCTGGCGATTGCGGTCGCGACCGTCGACGCGATGAGCGGCGGGCGCGTCGAGCTCGGACTCGGCGCCGGGTGGTACGAGAAGGAGCACCGGTCCTACGGCATCCCGTTCCCTGACACCCGCGAGCGCTTCGACCGATTCGCCGAGCAGCTCGCGATCATCGACGGGCTGTGGCGCACCCCGATCGGGGAGACGTTCGACTACGACGGCAGCTACTACCGGCTGTCCGGGGCGCCGGCCCTGCCCAAGCCGGTGCAGTCCCCACGTCCGCCTATCGTGCTGGGCGGCAACGGCAAGCGCCGCAGCGCCGAGCTCACCGCGCGCTACGCCGACGAGTACAACGCCAACTTCCGTTCCCTCGACGAGACCAGCGCGATCATCGACCGGGTGCGTGCGGTCGCGGCCGCTCGTCCGATCGTGTACTCCGCGGCGCAGACCATCTGCGCCGGCAAGGACGACGCCGAGGTGGCCCGTCGCGCGGCCGCAATCAATCAGGACGTCGCGGCCCTGGGTGAACTCGGCCTCGCCGGATCCCCGGCCGCGATCGTCGACAAGATCGGGCGGCTGGGCGAGCTCGGCGTGAGCCGGGTGTACCTGCAGGTGCTCGACCTGGCCGACCTCGACCACCTCGAACTGGTCGCGGCCGACGTGCTGCCCCACGTCTGAGCCGCGCGCCGGTCAGAGCCAGCCGCGCTCGTCGGCCACCCGGACCGCCTCCACCCGGTTGCGCACACCGGTCTTCGCAATGGCCGCGGACAGGTAGTTGCGCACTGTGCCCTCGGACAGGAACAGCTTGCCGGCGATGTCGGCGACGGTGGCGCCGTCACGGGCGGCCACCAGGACGTCACGCTCGCGGCCGGTGAGCGGCGACGCTCCACCGGCCAGGGTGGCTGCCGCCAACGCAGGGTCGACCACCCGCTCGCCACGCGCCACGCGCCGCACCGCGTCAGCGAGCTGCTCCGCCGGCGCGTCCTTCACGACGAAGCCGAGCGCGCCCGACTCCATCGCGCGGCGCAGGTAACCGTG